>NZ_JBFUKN010000026.1:0-76713 GCF_056400845.1 Mycobacterium sp. P4_H6
GTCATCGAGCAGTCCGCCGGCCACCGCCCCCGCCGCCGCGACCAGACACGCGCAGACCCCGAACAGCAGCACGCTGGCCGGAGAGATGCCGTACACGCTGACACCGAGCACCGCCCCGAAGGTGAACACCCCGGTGAGCCCGTCGCGGAAGATCGCACTGGCGATCAGGTAGTAGACGACGTTGCGGTCACGGCGCCATTCGCTGCGCACCTCGCCCCACAGCTTTCCGTAGGACGCGAAGAAGCCGACCGTGCGGTGCTCGGCGTCGACGGGCACTCTGGGCGTCTTGAGCAGCAGCGGCAATGCGAAGACGACGAACCAGGCCGCGGTCAGCAGCATCGCGGCGCTCACGTTCTGCCCGTCGTCGGTCGGCAATCCGAGCAGGCCACCGTCACCGACCATGAACCCGGCGTAGACGATCAACAGCAGACCCACACTGCCGCCGTACCCGACGGCCAGACCGGCCCCGGAGATACGGCCGGCCGTCGCGGGCGTCGACAGCTGGCTGAGCATCGCGTTGTAGGGCACCGTCGCCAGGTCGTTGCAGGCCGCGGTGAACGCCAGCAGCGCCAGCCCGGCCCACAGGTAACTGTGATCGGTGCGGATGAAACTCATGCTCGCGACCATCAGCACCACCGCACCGGTCAGCAGGGTCAGAGCCCGGCGACGACGGTGCGGGGCGTTCACCCAGATGCCGGTCACCGGCGCCAGCAGCGCAACGATGATGCCGGCGGCGGTCAGCGCCCAGCCCAGCCAGGTTGACGGGGTGATCTCTCCGGGCAACCCGGCACCGACCGCGTCGGTCAGATAGACGGAGAAGACGAACGTGACCACGATGGCGTTGACCGCGGTGGCCCCGCAGTCGTAGAGAACCCACGACAGAACCTGTGACCGCCGGGCCTGATCGGGCGCCGACCCGGGGCTGCTCATGGGCGTCACCCTAATGGTCCCTACGATTTCGGCATGCCTGTACCCGCGCCCCATCCCGACGCCCGCGCAGTCGTCACCGGAGCCTCCCAGGGCATCGGTGAGGCCCTGGCCTTCGATCTGGCCGCCCGCGGCCACCACCTGATCATCACCGCACGCCGCGGCGAGGTGCTCACCGAGCTCGCCCAGCGCATCACCGAACGACACGATGTCACCGTGGAGGTGCGGGCGGTGGACCTCGCCGACCCGGCAGCCCGCGATGTGCTGTGCGACGAGCTCGCCGGCCGCAACATCTCCATCCTGTGCGCCAATGCCGGGACGGCGACCTTCGGTCCGCTGGCCAAGCTCGACCCGGCCGGCGAGAGGGCCCAGGTTCAGCTCAATGCCATTGCCGTGCATGATCTCTGCCTCGCGGTGCTGCCGGGCATGCTGGCCCGCAAGGCCGGCGGCATCCTGATCTCGGGTTCGGCGGCGGGCAACTCACCGATCCCCAACAACGCCACCTACGCCGCGACCAAGGCCTTCGCGAACACCTTCAGCGAATCGCTGCGCGGTGAGGTCAAGAAAGACGGCGTGCATGTCACGCTGCTCGCGCCGGGGCCGGTGCGCACCGAGCTGCCGGATGTCTCCGAGCAGTCGCTGGTGGAGCGGTTGATCCCGGACTTCCTCTGGATCGACACCGAGTACACCGCCAAGGTGTCCCTGGACGCGTTGGAAGCCAACAAGATGCGCATCGTGCCGGGCCTGACGTCCAAGGCGATGTCGGTGGCCAGCGGGTACGCGCCGCGGGCCATCGTCACCCCGATCGTCGGTGCGGTCTACAAGAAGCTCGGCGGCCAGTAGCCTTTTCGCGCCGAAACTGTGTTCCGGACGGCGAAGTTCGAGTAACGCCCTTCTGGAATACAGTTTCGGCGGTTCATGTCAGCGGCGGCGACGGCCGGTGCCGAAGATGCTGCGGGTGATCTCGCGGCCGATCACCGTGCCCGCCGAACGCATCGCGCTCTTGAAGGCCGGGCTGCTGGCCATCTTGTCCAGGAAACTGGGCTCGGCGGTGCCCCGCGATTTCACCGCGCCGTCGGCCTCGGCCGAACCGCCCGAGGTGGGCAGCGGCGGCGGCAACTGGTCGACGGGCTCTGGTTCGGGCGGGGCGAGGCGGGCGGTGAGCCGTTCATAGGCCGAGTCGCGGTCGACCGTCTGCCCGTAGGTCGCCTGCAGCGGGCTGGCAGCCGCGGCGGCCTTGATGGCGTCCGGGCCGATGGTGTCCATCAGCGACCGCGGCGCCCGCATCCGGGTCCACGCCACCGGCGTCGGTGCGCCCTTCTCGGAGAGCACGGTGATGATGGCCTCCCCGATGCCCAGCGAGGTCAGCGCGCTCTCCAGGTCGTAGACCTTCGTCTTGGGGTAGGTGCGCACCGTCTTGGACAGCGCCTTCTGGTCGTCGGGGGTGAACGCCCGCAACGCGTGCTGCACCCGGGCGCCGAGCTGGCTGAGCACATCGTTGGGCACGTCGGTGGGCAGCTGGGTGCAGAAGAACACCCCGACGCCCTTGGACCGGATCAGCTTCACGGTCTGCTCGACCTGCTCCAGGAACGCCTTGGACGCGTCGTTGAACAGCAGATGCGCCTCGTCGAAGAAGAACACCAGCTTGGGTTTGTCGACGTCGCCGACCTCGGGCAGCGTGGTGAACAGGTCGGCAAGCACCCACATCAGGAACGTCGAGAACATCACCGGGCGGGCGGCCTGGGCGCCCAGCTCCAGCAGCGAGATGACGCCGCGGCCCTGCGCGTCGAGGCGGATCAGGTCCTTGGGCTCCAATTCGGGCTCACCGAAGAAGGTGTCGGCGCCCTCGGCCTCCAGGTTGACCAGGGCGCGCAGGATGACCCCGGCCGTCGTCGTCGAAACCGCGCCCAGCGCTTTGAGTTCGGGCTTGCCCTCGTCACTGGTGAGGAACTGGATGACCGCGCGCAGATCTTTCAGATCCAGCAGCGCCAGCCCTTTCTGGTCGGCCCAGTGGAAGATCAACCCGAGCGTCGACTCCTGGGTGGCGTTGAGCCCCAGCACCTTTGACAGCAGGATCGGGCCGAAGCTGGTGATGGTGGCGCGCACCGGCACCCCGATGCCCTCGGTGCCCAGCGACAGGAACTCCACCGGGTAGGCGGTGCCTGCCCAGGTGTCGCCGGTGTCGGCGGCGCGCTCCAAGGTGCGCTCACTGCTCTCCCCCGGCCGCGACAGCCCGGACAGGTCGCCCTTCACGTCGGCCATCAGCACCGGCACCCCGGCCGCCGAGAGCTGCTCGGCCATCACCTGCAGGGATTTGGTCTTGCCGGTGCCGGTGGCGCCGGCGACCAGGCCGTGCCGGTTGACCATCGCCAGCGGAATCCGCACCTGGGCATTCGGGTCGACCACTCCGTCGACGACGATGGTGCCCAGCTCCAAAGCCTGGCCTTCAACGGCATAACCTGCGGCGATCTGCTGAGCCGGGGTCGCGGTCGATTCTGCGGTCATGGGTCCAGACACTACTGAACACGCACCTACAGGGCAGGTGCAGGCAGCAACTTGTCGGCGGTGGGAATACTGTGGATCTCCGTGCGTGAAGAACTGGTGTGGATCGACTGTGAGATGACCGGGCTCGACCTGAAGTCCGACAAGCTCATCGAGATTGCGGCGTTGGTGACCGACGCCGACCTGAACGTCCTCGGTGACGGTATCGACGTGGTGATCCACGCCGAACCGGAGGACCTGTCCGGCATGGTCGAGGTGGTGGCCAAGATGCACTCCAAGTCCGGGCTGGACAAGGAGGTGCTGGCATCCGACATCGATATGGCCACCGCGGAGACCATGGTGCTCGACTACATCCGCAGCCACGTCAAGTCGGCGAATACCGCTCCGCTGTGCGGCAATTCGATCGCCACCGACCGCGGTTTCATCGCCCGCGACATGCCGACGCTGGACACCTTCCTGCACTACCGGATGATCGACGTCAGCTCCATCAAGGAACTGTGCCGCCGCTGGTACCCGCGCATCTACTTCGGCCAGCCGGAGAAGGGTCTCGCGCACCGCGCGCTGGCCGACATCCATGAGTCGATCCAGGAGCTCAAGTACTACCGGCAGACCGCCTTCGTGGCCGCTCCCGGGCCGTCGACCAGCGAAATCGCCGCCGTCGCGGCCGAGCTTGGCCCGGCGGGCAGCACGCCGAAGGAAACCGATTCGGCTTAACGGCCCCGATGCGGTTAAGATCGTCAACGCCGCTGAGGCGGCAATGGTGGCTGTAGTTCAGTTGGTAGAGCACCAGGTTGTGATCCTGGCTGTCGCGGGTTCGAGTCCCGTCAGCCACCCGCGCAGGTGGGAGGGCCTCTTGGCCCTCCCACCGTTTGCGTTTCAGAGCCAGTATCAGTGTCCGATGGGCATGGCACCCGTCGCTGCGAGCGAAAGCCCCCACAACCGCTCGGCCCTGTCGGGATCAATGGCATAGGCGCGCACGCCCCCGTCGTCCATCGGTGTGTCCGGCGCCGTGACCGCGGCGATGGCGCAGTCCTCCAGGTAGCTGCCACCCCGGTCCACCAAGACCTCCGACGTCGCCGCCCACAACCCGGTGGCCGCGCCCTGGGCGGCGGTCTTGAAGCCCGGTCCGATCACCGTGCCGTGTTCGTCCACCCAGCCCCGCTCGATCTGTTCGGCGCGCAACATCTCGCGTTGCAGACCGGTGATGATCTTGCCCGGATGAAGGGCGAACGCACGCACTCCGTCATCGCGGCCGAGCGCATCGAGATGCACGGCGAACAGGGCGTTCGCAGTCTTGGCCTGCCCATAGGCCAGCCACTTGTCATAGCCGGTGCGGAAATGCGGGTCATGCCAACGGAAGTCGGTCAACGTATGTCCGGCAGAGGAATTGACCACCACACGGGCACCGCCGGCCGCAGCCAACAGTGGGTACAGCTCGCAGATGAGGGCGAAATGCCCGAAGTGGTTGGCGGCCAACTGGCTTTCCCACCCCGGTCCGACATGCCGCAGCGGGGTGGCCATCACGCCGGCGATGGCCATCAGCAGATCGAGCCTGCCGACGGACTCCACGATCTGTGCGGCCGCCGCGCGGACGCTCGCGATGTCCAGCAGGTCCATCTCGATGACGTCGCAGCCGTCGAGGCCGGCGAGGCCGGCGAGCGCGGATCGTGCGACAGCGGGCCGGCGAGCCGGGACGATGACTCGAGCTCCGGCCGCAGCCAGGCCGCGGGTGGTCTCGAGTCCCAATCCGGAGTAGCCGCCGGTCACCACCGCGGTGCGGCCGGTCAAGTCGATACCGGACAGCACGTCGGCCGCGGTGCTGGTAGCGGAGAACCGGGGAGTAGGTGTGCACCGATCAGTCATTCCCGCGACGCTAGAACCTAGAGCGAGGTCTAGATCAAGCTGGAAGAATCGACGCCATGACGGTCGACGCGGGCGCCCAGCCCCTGAGCATCGGTGAAGTCGCCGAGCGGACGGGCCTCAGCGTGCATGCCTTGCGCTTCTACGAGCGCGAGGGATTGCTCGTCGGTCCGGTCCGGCGCACCACCGGCGGGCGACGCCAGTACGCCGCCGTCGACGTGGAGTGGCTGCAGATCTGCGTGAAGCTGCGTGAGTCGGGCATGCCGCTCGCGGATCTCAGGCGATTCGCCGCGCTGGTGCGGCAGGGGCCGGGCAACGAGGCCGAGCGACTCGAGCTGCTCGACGGCCACCGCCGACGGGTGGATACGCAGATTCAGGCGCTCGTGGAGTGCCGCGAGGTCATCGTCCGCAAGGTCGATATCTACGCCGACCACCTGAATCGCGGGCAGGCCGACGGTCTGTGGGACCCGACCGACCGCTAGCCCCGCCGGACCCGCGGTGCCAACTGCACGACCTCGGGCACCACGGTTGGGTTCAGGTAGGCGGTGCCGACCAGTGAAACCAGGGTGTTGGCAACATCATTGAGCGCCGACATCTGCTCGGGCAGCTGGCCGTGCTTCGTCCACGACTTGAACAACAGGGACAGCAGTTCGCGGTCGGCGCCACGCAGGATCTCGGTGTCCTCGGTCGGGCCGATGCCGACCCGCACGATCGCCAGGTCGGGGTGCTCGCTGCGCCAGGAGTGCAGGATCTCGTTGAGCGCCGCCTTACTGGCGTTGTAGGCCGCGACCCCGGCGCGCGGCCGGCCCACATCGTGGCTGGACGTGATCAGCACGACGCCGGTGTCGGACAGGTGCGGCCGCACCGCACGCAGCACGCTGTTGGCGCCCAGGGTGTTGACATTGAAGGCGTGAATCCAGGTGGCAATATCGGTGTCCTCGATATGTGCCATCGGGGCCACCGTGCTGGTGAAGACGACCGCGTCGAATCCGCCGAGGGTCTCCGCGGCGGCGTCCACCACCCGTCCGATGGCCGCCGGGTCCTCGACGTCGAGTTCGAACGCCGTGCCGCCGATCTGCTCGGCCAGCGCCTCCAGTAGGTCCGTCCGGCGTGCGGCCACCGCCACCTTGGCGCCGCGCTCGGCGGCCCGGACTGCGACCGCATGCCCGATACCCGAGGACGCACCGACGATGAGCACACGCAATCCGGCGATGTCGGAACCTTCACCACTCATGGTCTGTAGAGCTCGCTTTCCCTCGGTCGATCCGGGCTTAGGACACCCTTTGTTGGTCGGACAGTACCGCGCGCGATGAATTCAGACCGCACAGTGGGTCTACACAGACACGAACCGCTGTGAAAGGAGACTCTCCATGACGACCGCGAAACCTCCCGTGGTGGACACCGCCACCTGGAAGACCGCCCTTGAGGACCTGCGCCGCCGCGAGAAGGCGGCCACCCGTGAACTGGACGCGATCGCTGCCCAGCGCCGCGCTCTGCCCATGGTGGAACTGCCCGAATACACCCTGATCGGCGCGGACGGGCCGGTGCGGCTGGCCGACGTGTTCGAAGGCCGCTCCCAGCTGATCACCTACAACCACATGTGGTCCGACGGCGCGGAGTGGCAGTGCGGCGGGTGCACCGGTTTCACCTCACAGTTCACCCGGCTGGAGTTCCTGGACAACTACGACGCCCGGTTCGTCATCGTCACCAACGGGCCCATCGACGAGGCGATGGCCTACAAGCGCAAGGTCGGCAACAAGATGGACTGGTACTCGTCGTCGGAGAGTTCCTTCGGCGCGGACGTGGGCGCGGCCCCTGGCACGGGTTTCGCGGTGAACGTCTTCCTGCGGGACGGCGATACCGTCTACCGCACCTGGCACACCGACGGCCGCGGCACCGAACAGCTCAGCCACAGCTTCGCGCTCATCGACCTGCTGCCCTTCGGCCGCCAGGAGGTGTGGCAGGACTCCCCCGACGGCTGGCCGCAGTCGCCGACCTACTCGAAGTGGCTCGACTCCCCCGATGTCGCCCGCGCCTACGGCGAAGGAGCCAACGCATGAGCACCCAAACGGACCAGGAGCGCTACGTCGTCACCCGCACCATCGCGGCGAGCCCGACCGCGGTGTTCGAGGTGCTGGCCGACCCGGCACGCCATCAGGACACCGAGCCCGGCGACTGGGTGCGCGACGCCGTCGACCCCGAACCCATCACCGGGACCGGTCAGATCTTCGTGATCAACATGTTCCTGGAGTTCGCGGGCGGCCATTACGTGATGCACAACCTGGTCACCGAGTTCGAGCGCGACCGCACCATCGGGTGGCTGCCGGGGCAGCTCAACGAGGCCGGCGAGCATGAGCCGGGCGGCTGGTGGTGGCGTTATGACCTGGCGCCCAACGGTGACGGCACCGATGTGACGATCACCTACGACTGGACCGRCACCCCGCAGAGCTTCCGCGATCAGGTCGGCGGCATGCCGCCGTTCCCGGAGAAATATATCCAGGAATCGCTTGCCGCACTGGAGCGTTGCGCCACCTAGGTGCTGGCGTTACCGGCTTTCCACTGGGTCCAGGGGATGTTCCAGTCGCCGAGGCCGTCGGTGCCGGGAAGCTGAGATCCCACGGTGCCGACCACCTCGACGATGTCGCCGCGCTTGGTGTTCTCGTAGAACCACAGCGCGTTGGAGGTGCTCACGTTCAGGCACCCGTGGCTGACGTTGCTGTACCCCTGGCTGCCCACCGACCACGGCGCGCCGTGCACGTAGATGCCGCTGTAGGACATCTGCGTGGCGTAGTCCACTTCGGTGCGATATCCGTTGGGCGAGTTCACCGGAACGCCGTAGGTGGACGAATCCATCACCAGCTCGGCGAACCGGTCACCGATGATGTAGACGCCGTTGTTGGTGGGTGAGCTGTCCTTGCCCATCGAGATCGGCATGGTCTTGACGACCTCGCCGTTGCGGCGGATGGTCAGCGTCTTGGTGGAGTCATCGGCGACCGCGATCACCTGATCGCCGATGGTGAAGTTGGTGCTGACGTTGTCCTGCCCGAACAGGCCGTCGCCTAGCTCCACGCCGTAGGTGTTGACCTCGACGTCGACCTTGGTGCCGGGCTTCCAGTATTCGGCTGGGCGCCAACGTACCTCGCGATTGTTGAGCCAGTAGAAGGCGCCGTCCACCTTGGGGGTGGTGGTGACCTTGATGGCCTTCTCGGCGGCCGCACGGTTGATGATGTTCTCGTCGAAACGGACCGCGATCGGCTGGCCGACGCCGACAACCTCACCCTCGTTGGGCAACAGGTAGGGCATGGTCAGGTTTTCCGGCGAGTGCGTCTCGAACGTTGCCTGGGTGGCGGCCTGGCCGCCGAGGCCCGAGGAGCGGGCGTTGAGCGTGTAGCTCGCGTTGTATTCCAGCGGGTCGGTGGTCGACCAGGTCAAGCCGTCCGCGCTGAGCTGGCCGGCGACCGGCGCACCGTCCTCGTCGATCAGGCTGACGGGCCCGAGGACACCGCCCTCGGTACTGACCTTCACGGGTTCGTCGACGGTGACGCCGACCGCACCGTTGGTCACCGATGCGGTGAGCTTGGGCACCAACAGATCGCCGTAGGGGGTGCCCTTGTCCGCGATGGTCTTCGGCTGTTCGGGGGCCTGATTGCCACTGCATGCGGCGACGGCGAACACCATGGTCAGTGCCACCGCCATCACGGTTGGCCATGCCTTGCGGCGACGCGCGCTGCCCACCGGCGAGACCTGCACCATCTGTTTTGCTCCACTTTGTTTCACAAGAACCCGCGGGATCACGGCTACTTGGCAATAGTCTAAGGGAACGACCGACAACTGGCCCCGCGCAAGCAGCCCGGACCCGGCATTGTCATGCGGATTTCACCTCTGCGCGTCGGTGCTGTTATTGTCTCCAACGCGCGCCGTTAGCTCAGTTGGTAGAGCAGCTGACTCTTAATCAGCGGGTCCGGGGTTCGAAACCCTGACGGCGCACCACCGCAAAGGCCCTGCTTCGGCAGGGCTTTTGTCGTTTGACGGCATTGTCGTTTGACGGCTTTGTCGTTTGAGGGCCTACCGTTCGCCGCGCAACCCGCGGCTGATCCTGGCCGCGGCGTCACGCACCTGCGTGCCGAGTTCCTCGAAGCGGTCCTCGGTGATACGACTGCTCGGCCCCGATATCGACAGCGCGGCCACGGCGCCGGAGGGCCCCACGATGGGCGCCCCGAGCGAGCTGATGCCGAGCGACAGACCACCGATGTTCTTCGAATAGCCGCGCTCGCGAACCTCGTTGACCACAGCGCGAATTCGGTCCGGGTCGGTGATGGTGTCCGGGGTCTGAGCCGATAGCGGTCCGGCGAGGTAGTCGTCGAGGTAGCCCGGCCCACACGCTGACAGATACGCCAGTCCCGTCGCCGAGGCATGCAGGGCGATGCGCTCACCCAGCGGCAGGAACGCGCGCAACCGGTGCGAGGTGTCGAGGCGTTCGACGAGCACCAGCGAATCACCGTCCGGTGCGGCGAGGTGGATGGTCTCCGTGGTGGCCAGCTGTAGCTCGTTCATGACCGGGACCGCGATGTCGCGCAGGCTCTCCCCGCCGCCGGCGCGCCCAACCACCGCGACGACGCGGTAGGTCAGCTGCCATCGGGTCGGTGTCGTCTCGGTGGGACGCAGCCAGCCGACCTCCTGCAGCGTCAGCAGGACGCGCTGCACGGTGCTCTTGGGCAGGCCGACCTTCCGCGCCAATTCCGACAGCCCCACCGGCTGCTCCTCGGCCACCGCTTCGAGCACCCGGAACGCCGACACCACGCTCTCTGTGGCCAAGGTTGCCTCCTCCATCGCTTGTGAGCTAGGTTACAGCACATCGGTCTATCAGACGAACCAACGGTCCATTCTGCGGACCATTCAGCACTAGGAGGTGCAACACATGACGGCGCAACTGATCGCTCTCGGGATCTTCATAGCGGTATTCGCGATCGCCGCAATCCGCAACGTCAACATCGGCATCGTGATGTTCCCGGTCGCCTGCATCGTCGGCCTCTGGCTCGCCGACCTGAGCCTCACCGAGGTCATCGGCGAGTTCCCGCTCAGCATCCTGGTGCTGCTGGTGGGCGTGACGTACTTCTTCGGGATCGCGCACAGCAACGGCACCATCGACTGGCTCATCCAGGCCTCCCTGGCCCGGGTCGGAAATCGGGACACACTGTTCCCCGCGGTCTTCTTCGCGCTCACCGCCGTCATCTCGGCCATGGGTGCACCGCTCGGCGGCCTGGTCATGGCGCCCATGGGCATGAGCATCGCGCACAAGCGCGGCATCGACCCGATGCTGATGGCGCTCGCGATGGGCGCAGGCCTGAGCGCCGGCGCGTTCGCACCCACCAGCCTGTTCGGCATCATCACCTGGGGCACCGCCAACGAGGCCGGCATCGCACTGAGCCCGCTGCTGCTCTTCGGGGTGGCCGTCGCGCTCAACCTGGTCCTGCTGGCGGTCGCCTACGTGATGTTCGGCCGCAAGAAACGGTTCCATGCCGAAGCGCCGGCCTTCAGCGAGGCAATGGTCGCCCGCGGCGCCGCGCTGCCCCAATACGGCGGCTCCACACTGGATATCGGCGACAACGACGATGAGGCACTCGTCGCGCCCGAGCGCCCGAGCGGGATGCAGATCCTGACCATCGCCATGATGCTGGTGCTGATCGCCGCGGTCGTCGTGATGTCCCTGCTCGGCATGACGCCGGACATCGGCGTGTTGGGCTACGGACTCGGCGCGATCGCCGCACTGCTCGACGCCTCCTCGGGCAAGAAGGCGATGAGCCGGATCGACTGGGGCTCGGTGCTTCTCGTCGGCGGCATCATCACCTACGTCGGTGTGCTCACCGAGATGGGCGTGGTCGACATGCTCGGCGAAGGCGCGGTTCACCTGGGCTCGCCCCTGGTGGCAGCCGTCCTGCTCTGCGCGGCCGCCGGGTTGATCTCGGCCTTCGCCTCCACTACGGGCATGCTGGCCGCCCTTGTCCCCCTGGCACTTCCGTTGATCGCCGAAGGCGGCATCCCGGGCTGGGCATTGATCTGCGCCATCGGCGTATGCGCATCCATCGTGGACGTGTCGCCGTTCTCCACCGTCGGCGCCACCTATGTGGCCACCACGGTCGACGAAGAGGCCCGCCCACGGATGACGAAGCTGCTCACGCGATGGGGACTCTCGATGGTGGTGGTCGGTCCGATTGCGCTGACGCTGGTGCTGATCCTGCCCGCGATGGCGTTCTCATGACCCGGCCCCTGCTGCACGCACTGCTCGACGATGACACCGCCGACGATGACCGATCGATCACCATCGATGGTGAGTCCTTGTCGCGCAAACGGTTACGGGCCATCGCCTCGGCATTCGGCACCGACATCCGCGCCCGCGGCGGTGTACCGGTGGTGGCCGTCAACGCCGAGCCCACGCTGAACACTGTCATCGCCGTCACCGCCTGCCTGCTGGCAGGCATACCGGTGGTGCCGGTGCCACCGGATGTCGGGCACGCCGAGGTGAGTCACATCCTCGCGGATTCCGGGGCCACCCTGTGGGTCGGTCCCGGGCGCGAGGGCGTCGAACTACCCACCGCCGCACCCGACCTCGGCATCGCCGAGGCAGCGCCGCCGAAACCGGTCGACCCACGACGGGTCGCGATGATCCTCTACACCTCGGGCACCACCGGCGCCCCCAAGGGCGTGCTGCTGAGCCAACACGCCATTGCCGCAGGCCTCGACGCACTCTCCGAGGCGTGGGGCTGGACGGCCGGGGACACCGTGGCGCACGGCCTGCCCCTGTTCCACACCCACGGCCTGATCCTCGGCATCATCGGCTCACTGCACATCGGATCCCGGCTGGTGCACACCGGTAAACCCACGGCGGAGCGCTACGCCCAGGCCGGGGCCAGCATGTACTTCGGCGTACCCACCGTGTGGACCAGGGTCACCCAGGACGAGCAGGCGGCCAAGGCGCTGTCCTCAGCGCGGCTACTGGTCAGTGGTAGTGCGCCACTGCCGGTTCCGGTGTTCGAGCGGCTGCGCGAACTGACCGGCCACGCCCCCGTGGAGCGCTACGGCATGACCGAGACCATGATCACGCTGAGCACCCGCGCCGATGGCGAACGTCGGCCGGGTTGGGTGGGACAGCCCGTCGCCGGCGCGCAGACCCGGATCCGCGCCGACGACGGCGGACCCGTGCCGCACGACGGCGAATCGATCGGCCGGCTTCAGGTGCGCGGCCAGATGCTCTTCGACGGCTACCTGAACCTTCCGGACATCACCGCGTCCTGCTGGACCGAGGACGGCTGGTTCGTCACCGGCGATCTGGCAGCCATCGACGAACACGGCTTCCACCGCATCGTCGGGCGGGAATCGGTGGACCTCATCAAATCCGGCGGCTACCGGATCGGGGCCGGTGAGATCGAGACGTCACTGCTCGCCCGCCCCGAGGTGGCCGAGGTGGCGGTGATCGGCGCACCCGACGACGACCTGGGCCAGCGCATCGTCGCGTTCGTCGTCACCGGATCCGACTCCGCCGGCGAGGATCTCGCCGAACGACTCATCACCCACGTCGCCGACGATTTGTCCTGGCACAAGCGTCCGCGCGAGATCCGTTTCGTGTCCGCCCTGCCCCGCAATGCGATGGGCAAAGTCCAGAAGAAAGCGCTGATGTGAGCACAGAGGAAAAGACCGATCACTACGCCCGCCACCTCGGCATCGCCGTGCAGAACTTCGGCGGAGGTGAGGCGACCGCCACGCTGACCGTCGGACCCGACCATCTGAACCCGCACGGCACCGCGCACGGCGCGCTGCTGTTCAGTGTGGTGGGCGCCGCGCTGGCGGCGGCGGCCAACAACGACACCCACAGCGGAGTGGTCAGCTCCATTCACATCGACTACCTGGCGCCGGCCCGTGAGGGCGATGAACTGGTGGCCGTGGCGGCGGTGGGTGAACGGCTGGCCCGCGAGGACATCTTCGTCGTCCGGCTCACCAGGGCCGGCGAGGACGCCGCGATCGCGCGCGCCACCGGCAGAGCGACCCGGCGCGCCCGCTGATGCGGCACTGAACAGTCGAAGATAAGCCACCCGAAAAGCCGCCATTGCACGACACGCTGTGCCATGATCACAATTTGCTCAGCAAATACATATCCATCGCATTGAATTAGCCATCGCGTCAATTAATACCGCCTTTTCCTCATAGCCGCACAACACGCTGAATACAAGGAATCAGGACGCGCTCCGCGGGGAGGGTGCCAGGGTGGGAGGACCTGCGATGGCACACGGCCGACTTGTCACGTTCCGATCTGCAGTGCCTTGTCTGCTGGTAGGGGTGTGGACGCTGAGCGGATGCGGCATTCAGATTCAGACGCTGGCCCAGTCCCCGCTGGTGCCGGCCACGCCCGCGACGGCCTTCGGCCCGACAGAATCCGCCCTGCACATATTCACTCCGTGCATTGCCGGCACGGCCGAACTCGCCGGTGCCGCGTCGGCCGTCAGCGAACTCCTGTTGGGCAAAGATCGCTTCCGCACGGAATGCGCACACAACCCCGAACCCATTCCGGGTTTCGACACCGTCGTCGAACGGGACCCTCGGGCGCTGGCGCCACAACCGGTGGTGTCCGCGCCGGCCGATCCCCCGGCCCCCGGCGTCCTGGTCACCGACGAACTCGTCGGCGCGGTGCTGACCGGCACCAGTGAGTACTGGTACCAGCCGGTCATCGGCCCGGCCTGAGGTTACGCCGCGGCCGGTGCAGATTCGCCAGCGTCCGCCGATGAGCTTTCCCGCTCCGTTCCGGCGGACTCGGGGTCGGGTGTGTCGGATTCCCCCGGCGCGTTCTCATGCGCCGGCTCGTCGTCCTCGGGAGCAGTCTCCAGGTCCGCAGGGCCGGAAAGATCCTCAGCGGCAGGCTCTTCGAGGTCGCGATCGGGCTCATCGGCCTGCCGCGCGGTTCTCGCCGAGACGACTGCGGGCCCGCTGCTCTCCGAGCGCGACGTCGCCACACCGGCATCCGGCTCCGCTGCGGTCACGTCATCTGCATCTGCCGCGAGGGCCGGCGTTACCCGACCCGACGCGGCGCGCAGCGCCGTGGGGCCGTGGGCGGCGGCCGGCGGGTCAGCCGCCGCCACCCGGGCATTGCTCGCTGCCCCGGCCACACCACCCACCGCACCCTTGACGACGCCGGCGACGCCGCGCACCGCGTTAGCCACCGCCTGCACGATGCCGGTGACCACCGCACCCGCCAGCCGCACACCACCGGAGATGACCGAAGCCGTCGCCCGAGCCAAGCTCTTGACCACGTTCCCGACGACATCGGCGACGTTGACGACGGCGTTGGCAGTGGTGCGGAGGACCGTCCTGGTCGCTGCGCCCACCCACTGCACGGCGGCCTTGATCGCGGCGATGAGCGGGTTGGTCGGTGACGTCGGTTCGTTGGGCCCGGGGATGGCGTTGATGTAGTCGATGATCGCCTGGACGGCCTGCTTCGCCGTCAGATCCGAGTAGTAGACGCCGAGGTTGTCCTGCTTGTTGGAGCTGCCCGAATCGGTGTCCACCAGCGTGTAGAGGAACATCGGACCGGTACCGGCGATCGTCGGCCAGGTGGCCAGGAAGTCCTGGATGAAATCGAATTGTTGTTGCTCGGAGTACTGCGGAGTGGTCGGCTCGCCGTACTCGGTGGCCCATACCTTGAGATCCTGGTCGCCGTTCTCGGCCATGATGGCAAGGATCTGCTGGAGCTGCTTCAGCGGCGAGCCGGCCTGATTCGCACCGTCGGAGAAATCCAACGTGTAGTCATACGGGTGAAATGCCAGCGCGTCGAAGAAACCTTTGGCGTCGGCGTCGTACATGCCCTGAATGAAATCCACCGGGTTCATCGAGACGTTTCCCTCGGTGAGACCCGCCCCGACCACACCACCGATCACGGTGATTTCTGCGCCGTTGTCGACGCCGACCTGCTTGATGAGCGGATAAGCCGCCTGAAGCAGCGTCGTGTACGCCGCCGGATCCACCGGATCCAGGGAATTCACCGCATTCGGTTCGTTCCAGATCGAATAGGCGAAGATTTCGTCCGCGTAGCGTTGCGCGACCAATTGTGCGAACTGACCGAAGACCTGTGGATTGGGCATTCCGGCCAGCACCGGGGTGCCGGCCCAGGCCGGGGTCTCGTTGAGCACACCGAGTATGCCCATGCCCCGTTCGTGCGCGGAATTGATGACGTAGTCGGTGGCAGTCCAGTTGTACTGCCCCTGCTGCGCCTCGACGGACGCCCAGGCGATGCTGATGCGCACGTTCTGGACACCGAGCGCCTGCATCATGTCGAGTTGCTGGTCGATCTCGCTCGTCGACAGCTGGTACAGATCGGAATCCGCGAAACCGAGGGTCGATGACGATTCGACAATGGCTGCCGTCGGCTGCACGTGATACACCGCCGGCCGAGGCGCAGGGACGTAAAGAGTGCCCGCGCCGCCGCACACCAAGGCAGAAACCACGCCACCGATGACAATTCTGTTGGCGACGTGCCGAAATCCGATGTCATGGCGATTCATCAGGGCGTCCCGTCAATCCCGGCGTCTCCCCCGACAGGGACGCTGAGTCATGACTCTATTCGCTACCCGTATCAAGATCGCAAGAATTCGCCACTCGGCAGATCTCTTGGTGCTGGTTCCGGTAACGCGATCTTCACCTGTAATCGCCGCCAGCGTCTCGGCGCCGGTGCTACGGTTGCCACCAACGCCGACGTCAATTAGTCCTGCAAACACCACGAAAAGCCTGGCAGATGTGCTGGAACAGACCCTCACGGTGGTTTTCTTGCGGATGACGCGGGACGAAAAAGTAGCTGCGAAACGCAAATATGCAGGTAGATGCGCGATGAGAAGTGCAGCCGAGGGCCCGTCGGCGTGCTAGGGTCAAGTTAGCTGCACAGCATCGTGAGCCGGATGCAGCGCACCACCGAAGTGCGAAACGAGGTATTAGCTGATGTCAGTCGAGAGCGCACCGAGCTCCTCGGCCGCCATGCCGGAGGGCGCGCCGCCGGAGGGCGTCGCCACGGTCATCAGCTGCAGTCGCCTCGGCCGGACCGCGAACCCGCCCACCGTGTCGCTGCCCAACTGGCTGCGACCGCGTCGCCGCCGCTACAACAGCGTCAGCGGCGCCTGATCCGGCGGATCACCAACACCACGACGACAGTGCCTACGCCCGCCAGCGACACCAGCACCGGCGGCTTCGTCACAAACGCCACGACCTTTGCCTTGGCATCGTCGGCGAGGCGCTGAGGATTCGCGCGTACGGCGAGGGTGTCCACCGTCGCGGCCAGCTGATCACGAGCCTGGTCGATGTCCTTCTTGATCGCCTCGGGATCCCGATCAGCCACTGTGTCCTCCATGTTGTCGGCGTACCGAATTACCCTAGAGCAGCCGGAGCCGACCACGCTGCCCCGGTCGACGAGAAAGGCGTATACGACGCATGGCACAGACCCCGCGGCTGGCAGTCGGCGACAAGGCACCCGCCTTCAGCCTCCCCGATGCAGACGGCAACACCGTCAAGCTGTCCGACTTCACAGGCCGCAAGGTGATCGTGTACTTCTACCCGGCGGCGTCGACCCCGGGTTGCACCAAGCAGGCCTGCGATTTCCGCGACAGTCTCGCCGAGCTCAACGACGCCGGCCTCGACGTCATCGGCATCTCCCCCGACAAGCCGGAGAAGCTGGCAAAATTCCGCGACGCCGAGGGCCTGACGTTCCCGCTGCTGTCCGACCCGGACAAGAAGGTGCTGACCGCCTGGGGCGCCTTCGGTGAGAAGTCCATGTACGGCAAGACGGTGCAGGGTGTCATCCGGTCGACCTTCCTGGTCGACGAGAAGGGTGTCGTGGAGGTCGCGCAGTACAACGTGAAGGCCACCGGCCACGTGGCCAAGCTGCGCCGCGACCTATCGGTCTGAGGCCTTCCCCAGCGCCTCCAGGAACAGCGCCTCCGAGGTCGCCGCCCGCTCCAGCACCCCAAGGTGCAGGCTCTCGTTGATGCTGTGCGCCTGGGTGCCCGGATCCTCCACCCCGGTGACGAGGATCTTGGCGTCCGGGAACGCGGCGGCGAACTCGGCGATGAACGGGATCGACCCGCCCATCCCCATGTCGATCGGCTCGCGGCCCCAAGCGATCTGAAAGGCCTGCCGGGCAGCGTCATACACCGGGCCGGTCGCGTCGATGGCGTACGGCTGCCCCACATCGCCGGGTGTGACGGTGACCTTCGCGCCCCACGGCGCGTGCGCCTCCAGATGCCGTGTCAGTGCCGCGAGGTGCGCCCGGGCGTCGCCGCCGGGGGCCACCCGCATGCTCACCTTGGCCCGGGCACTGGGCACCAGGGTGTTCGACGCCTTGTCGATGGGCGTGGTGTCGATACCGATGACGGTGATGGCCGGGCGCGCCCACATCCGTTGCACCACCGGCCCGGAGCCGATCTGCTGGACACCGTCGAGCAGACCGGAGTCGGCCCGCACCCGCTCCTCGCTGAACTCGACGTCGGCGGCGCTCGCCTGGTACAGGCCGGCGACGGCGACGTTGCCTTCGTCATCGTGCAGGCTGGCCAGTAGCCGGATCAGCGCGCTCAGCGCGTCGGGCACCACACCGCCCCACAGCCCGGAGTGCAGCCCGTGGTCCAGGGTGGCGACCTCCACCACACAATCGGCCAGACCGCGCAATGACACTGTCAGCGCGGGGATGTCGACACCCCAGTTGTCCGAGTCGGCAATGATGATGACGTCCGCGGCCAGCAGGTCGCGGTGGGCGTCCAGCAGCGCGGGCAACGACGGTGAACCGGATTCTTCCTCGCCTTCGACGAAGACGGTCACGCCCACCGGCGGATTGCCGTCGAACGCCCGGAACGCCGCCAGATGCGTTGCGATACCGGCCTTGTCGTCGGCGGTGCCGCGGCCGTACAGCCGGCCGTCACGTTCGGTCGGCTCGAACGGGGGTGAGTGCCACTGCGCACTGTTGCCCTCGGGCTGCACATCGTGATGGGCGTACAGCAGCACCGTCGGGGCGCCCTCGGGGGCCGGGTGGCGGGCGATGACCGCGGGCGCTCCGCCTTCGGACACCGTGCGGACATCACCGAAACCGGCCTGCGACAACAACTTCGCCGTCAGCTCCGCGCTGCGCTGCACCTCGGGCCGGCGCGCTGGGTCGGCCCACACGGATTCGATGCGCACCAGCTCTTCGAGATCGGCACGCACCGAGGGCAGCAGTTCCTGGACACGCGCGGCAACATCGGTCATGGCTCAAGGCTAGCCCGCGGCGCACACCTGGCCGGGCGCCAACCAGGTTTCAGTCAGTTCGCGCTCCACCGTTCGAAACTGAAACCGTGTAYGTCTCACCGCCGGATCACGTACACCGCTTCAGCTTCACACGGTCCACCCGTGGCCAGACTGAAGCCACGTAGGAACGTGTGACCATGCAGCAGGTCCGAGCTCCCGGCATGGCCGCTGACTCACGAGCGTGCGCAAACTCCTGCACGAGCGTGCGTGTCCAGCCTCGGACACGCACGCTCGCGGGATCAAGCTTCGAGAACGGCGACCGCGGCGGCGGTATCGGCCTCGTGGGTCAGCGACAGGTGGATCGTCACATCCTTGAGGTGCTCGGCGATGGCGCCGGACAACCGCACCTTCGGACGACCCCACATATCGGTGACCACCTCGATGTCGCGGTGGATCCCCTCCGGCAGCATCGGCCGCTTCGAGAAGCGCGACCCCGACCAGGCCTTGATCACCGCTTCCTTGGCCGCCCACCGCGCCGCGAGGTGACGCGCCGCCGACGAACTCTTGTCCGCGGCGTCGCGCCTCTCCCCCGGCGTGAAGGTCTCGGCGAAAACGGTGCCAGGCTGGTCAACTTGCTCGGCGAAATCCGGAATCGACACCAGGTCGATCCCTACCCCAACAATGCCCATTCCGGAGACGCTATCCGACTCGCTTTCCGTCACTTCGAGTAGTGGTCGTCAGCACCCAGGCGGGCGTCGGGATTGAGCAGCATGGCCGCTTCCTGACGCTTCTCCGGGGTGTCGCTGCCGAACCGGCGATCGGCGGGCTTTTCGTACAGCGCGGGACCACCGGCGATCGCCGAGGCGAGCCGCCGCTGACCGTCCAGCACACGGGTGTTGGCCCGGGCCTGGTAGTCGGCACGCTGATCGGCCGGCAGTGCGGCCAGCAGCGCCTGCGGATGCACCAAGGCCACCAGACCGGACACGTGGCCGAACCCGAGGCTGGTCACCAGACCGGCCTTGAGCGGGAACTTCTCCCCCAGCTGCAGGGGCTCCCGCACCCAGACGAAGTGCTTGGCATGGTTCAGCTCATCGTCGACGCAGTCCAGGCTGCGGTTGGGCGGGATGACGCCGTCGCGCAGGATCTGGCACAGACCCATCATCTGGAAGGCCGCGGCACCGCCCTTGGCGTGACCGGTGAGGCTCTTCTGGCTGACCACGAACAGCGGGGCACCCTTCGAGCGTCCCAGCGAGGCCGCGAGCCGCTCGTGCAGCTCGGTCTCGTTGGGGTCATTGGCCAGCGTCGAGGTGTCGTGCTTGGAGATCACCGCGATGTCATCGGCACCGACACCCAGCTTGGCCAGCGAACGGGCCAGGCGGGACTGGCTGCCACCGCGACCCGCGCTCAGGGCACCGAGACCCGGAGCCGGGATCGAGGTGTGCACACCGTCGCCGAAGGACGAGGCGTAGGCCACCACGGCCAGCACCGGCAGACCCATCTGCACCGCGAGGTCACCGCGGGTCAGCAGAATCGTTCCGCCGCCCTGGGATTCGACGAACCCGAGCCGGCGACGGTCGTTGGCGCGGGAGAACTTCGAATCGCTGATGCCCTTGGCCCGCATGGCCTCGGTGTCGGCGGTGGCCGACATGTCGCCGAAGCCGGTGATGGCCTCCAGCGTCAGGTCGTCGTAGCCGCCGGCGATCACGAACTCGGCCTTGCCCAGCTGGATCTTGTCGACACCCTCCTCGACCGACACCGCCGCCGTGGCGCACGCCGCGACCGGGTGGATCATCGAGCCGTAGCTGCCGATGTAGGACTGCACGACGTGGCCTGCGAAGACGTTCGGCAGCACCTCCTGCAGGATGTCGTTCGGCTTGCTCCGGCCCAGCAGGTTGCCGTGGTACATGGTCTGCATCGACGTCATGCCGCCCATGCCGGTGCCCTGCGTGCTGGCCACCAGGCTCGGGTGCACCCACCGCATCAGCTCGGCCGGGCTGAAGCCCGCCGACAGGAATGCATCCACCGTCGTCACCAGGTTCCACAGCGCCACCCGGTCGATCGAGCTGGCCATGTCCGGCGTGACGCCGTAGACCTGCGGGTCGAAGCCGGTCGGGATCTGGGCACCGACGGTGCGCGACAGCTTCACCTTGCGCGGCACCCGGATCTCGGTGCCGGCCTTGCGGGTGACCTGCCAGTCCGCACTGTCGGGGACCGGTGCGATCAGGGTGTGCTCCGGGTCGTACTTCACGAACTCGCGGGCATCGGTCTCCGACGACACCACGAAGGTGAAGTCCTTGTCCAGGAACACCGACACCAGCAGCGGCGCCGAGTGATCGGCGTCGAGGAAGCCGTCGCCGACCCACTCGCGGATGCCGACCTTGGCGACCACGGCATCGTGGTAGCGCTCGACCAGTTCGGCCTCATCGACCAGATCACCGGTCTCGGTGTCGTACCAGCCCGGCTTGGGATCGTCCTCCCACTTGACCAGCCCGGTGGTCCACGCCAGCTCCAGGACGCCGGCGGCCGACAGCTCGCCGGACACCTCCATCTCGAAGCGGGTCCGCGACGAACCGTACGGTCCGAGCTCGGCGCCACCGACGATCACGACCAGATCAGCGGGGTCGACGTCGAGGTCGTCCCATGCCGGCGGTGGTGCGGCGGCGTACCCGCGCGGCGGCGAGGGCAGGGCGCGGATCTTTCCGGCCTCGTCATCGTCGTCGTCATCGGTTGCCGCGGCGGACATCTCCTCGCGGGCCTTGGCGGCCAGCTCGGCCATGTCGATCTCGATCTCACCGAGGCCACCGGTCATATCGACCTCGATCGGCGCACGGGCGGCGGCGACCTTGGATTCGATATTGCACAGCGCCAACAGCTTCGAGGCCATCTCGGCGGTGGTGTAGGTGGTCAGACCGGCCTCTTCGACGGCGCCGACGATGGCGTCGTTGTGACCCATCAGACCGGTGCCCTTGGTCCAGCCGATCAGCGCGTGCGCCAGCGAAACACGCTGGCTCCACGAGGATTCGGCCTTCCAGCGGGTGACCACGGCATCGAGCGCGGCCTTGGCCTCGCCGTAGGCGCCGTCACCACCGAACATGCCCCGGTTGGGCGAGCCCGGCAGCACCACGTGCAGACGCGAGGCGATGTCACGCTCGGCGCCCAGGTGCGACAGGCCGGCGATGAGCCGCTGCACGGCCCACAGCAGGACCTTCATCTCCATCTCGGAGCGCGCACCCGCATCGGAGAGATCCCCACCCACACGCGGTGCGGCGAAGGGGAACAGCAGCGTCGGGTTCTGCGCGTCCTTGAGGTGAATGGCCTTGGGGCCCAGGTTCTCGGTCTGCTCGTTGCCGACCCACTCGACGAGTGCGTCGATATCCGAGTAGGACGCCATGTTGGCCGGAACCACCCACAGGGTGGCGTTGAACCGGGCGTGATCGCGGTAGAGCGTGCGGTAGAACGCCAGCCGGTCGTCATCGAGCCGCGAGGTGGTGGCGATGACGGTCGCGCCACCCTCCAGCAGCTGAGCGGCCACCGATGCGGCGATGGAGCCCTTCGAGGCACCCGTCACCACGGCGACTTCGTTGGCGTAGCCACCCTTGTCCGGGTTCTCCGCACCGGCGGCGGCGCGGCCGTACAGCGCGGCGTGCACGTTGCGACCGGACGCCAGCGCCCGGCCCTGCCACCAGCTGGCCTGGGTGCCGACGATGTTGCCCGCACCTTCGAAGCTCTGCGACAGGCGCTCCCAGTCGGCGTCGATCTCGCTCTCTTCGAGCAGCCAGAACCGGGCCAGATCCTCACGGGCACTTGCCCACCGGTCGTCGAACACCACGGCCTTGCGGGCGTCGAACACCGGGGACACCAGACGCGGCCAGTCCGAGCCGAGCTCGGTGGTGACCAGATCGATCAGATCGGCATCGCTGACGGTTTCCTCGGCGCTGACCGGGTTGTCCAGCCCGAGCTGACCCAGGATGGTGCGCGCGGCGTTGGCCAGCACACCGTTGGGTCCGGTGACCTGCTCGGCGAACTCGCCGAGGGCCGCCGAGTCCACCACGCCGCCACCGGCTGCACCGGAGGACGGCAGGCTCACCGCGACACCCTTGCGGGCGCCGACCGCCTGCACCGCCGCGTCGATCACCTTGTCGACGGAAGCGGCGTCGGCCAGCGCACCCTCGTGCAGGCCGCCCATGTTGCCGCCGCGGACACTGGAACCCTCACGGGTACCCAGCGCCACCTCGGCGGTCACGTGCTTGGCCCAGCCGGGGCCCAGTTCCCATGTCTTGGAGACGCGTTCGGTGATGTAGGCCGGCCGCTTGCCCGACGGTCCGAAGACGGTCCGCAACTGATCGTTGATCGAGTCGGACAGCACCGGGCCGAACGGCTTGTAGGTACGGGCCAGCTTGGTCACCTGTGACTTGAGACCGGCCAGATCGGCTTCGGCCGCACCGTCGATGGCGCCGAGGTTGAGCTCGGAACCCAGGTCCACCAGCATCTGGTTGCGTCGCGAGGACGCACCGTCGGTGATGGATTCGATGGAATCCAGCGCCTCGATCTGGTCGGGGCGCATCTTGGCCGCCAGGGCGATCAGCACCAAAGTGGCGTCGGCAGCATCGAATCCGATGTCATCGGGCCGCGGGCCACCCGACGGTGCCGCCGCGGGTGCGGGAGCGGCCGCGGGAGCCGCGGCTGCCGGTGCCGCCGCTGCGGACGGCTCTGGTGCCGAAACGTCCTCTTCGGGCTCCGGGTCGGTGTCGGTGGCGAACAGCACCGCGGCGTCGCGTTCGGCGTTGAGCACCTCGGTGGTGTTGTGCGAGTACTCGGGCAGCTTCAGCGTGTTGGTCGCCAGCCCCGCCACGGTCGGCGCGGTCTTGACGCCGATCTCGACGAACCGCTCCACCCCGAGGCCACCGGCGGCCTCTTCGATGAACAGCAGGTCCTGGGTCTCGATCCAGCGCACCGGGCTGGCGAACTGCCATGCCAGCAGCTCGATCACGATCTTGCGCATCAGCTCACGCGGACGCTCGTTACGCCAGGTGTCGTAGTCGGCGAGGATCTCGTCGAGCGGCTCGGCGGGCACCAGGTCGCGGATCTCCTGGATGAAGTCGCGGTCCAGGGTGAACGGCCGCGGCACCAGGTTCGGGATGTACTTGCCCACGAGCAGGTCCGGGTCGGCGTCGGTCGGCATGACGCGCTCCAGGGAGCGGCGGAAGTCGGCGACACCGACGCGCAGCACCTCGGAGTGGAACGGCACGTCGATACCGGGCACCAGGATGAACGAGCGCTTGCCACCGCTGATCTCGCGGCGCCGCTCGATCTCCTCCTCCAGGGCCTCCAGACCGCGCACGGTGCCGGCGATGGCGTACTGCGAGCCACGCAGGTTGAAGTTCACGATCTGCAGGAATTCACCGGTGCGAACGCTGATTTCCTCGACGAAGGCCGTGACATCGTCGTCGGGCAGGTCGATCTGGGACGGACGGATCGCGGCCAACCGGTAGTTGGAGCGGCCCTTCTCGTCACGCGGGACGATGTCGTGCATCTTGGAGCCGCGGTGGAAGACCACCTCGAGCAGCGCGGGCAGCTCGTAGACGCCGGAAACACAGGCCAGCGCGGTGTATTCACCGACGGAGTGCCCGCAGGCGATGGCGCCTTCGACGAAGGCACCCTGCTCGCGCATCTCGGCGACCTGCGCGGCGGCCACCGTCGCCATGGCGACCTGGGTGAACTGCGTCAGGTACAGCACGCCCTCGGGGTGGTGGTAGTGCACACCGGAGGCGATCAGGCTGGTCGGGTTGTCCTTGACCACGTGCAGCACCGAGAAGCCCAGCGTGTCGCGGGTGAACTTGTCGGCGATGTCCCACACCTTGCGGGCGGCCTTGGAACGGGCCCGGACCTCCATGCCCATGCCCTTGTGCTGGATGCCCTGGCCGGGGAAGGCGTACACCGTCTTCGGCGCGGCCAGCTGTGCGGTTGCGGCCATCACCAGATCGCCGGCGACCTTCGCGGTGACCTCGATGATCTCCGCGCCGCGGTCGATGCCGACCCGGTCGACGCGGAACTCGATCTCGTCACCGGGCAGCACCATGCCCAGGAAACGCGAGGTCCAGCCCACCAGGCGGGCCGGCGGGGTGGCGCGGCCGTCGGTGGCGGTCACCACGTGCTGCGCGGCGGCCGAGAGCCACATGCCGTGCACGATCGGACCCTTGAGCCCGGCCAGAAGTGCTGCGGCACGGTCGGTGTGGATGGGGTTGTGGTCACCGGACACCACGGCGAACGCGCTCATATCGGTGGGCGCGGTCAGGGTGACGTCACGACGGCGTCGACGCGGGGTGTCGGTGGCGTTGTCGGTCATCGCGCCACC
The DNA here is from genome assembly GCF_056400845.1 of Mycobacterium sp. P4_H6. Lineage (NCBI taxonomy): Bacteria > Bacillati > Actinomycetota > Actinomycetes > Mycobacteriales > Mycobacteriaceae > Mycobacterium > Mycobacterium sp. P4_H6. The sequence continues at coordinate 24,890 of NZ_JBFUKN010000026.1, forward strand.
GGCACGGACCGGGTCCTCGAGCTCGACGGCACCGGTGCGGCCGCGGATGGCGAAACGCTCTTCCAGGCGCGCCAGTTCGGTGCCCTCGGCGTCGGTGATCAGCACGCTGACCGGTACGACGCGTCCAACCTCGGTGTCGACTGCTTCCGAAGCCGTTGCGGTGACGGTCAATTCGGATTCCGTCGTGGGCATCGGGGCGAGCAGGTGCGCGGCGTGGTCCAGGTGCACCAGGCTGAGCAGACCTTCGATGACGGGGAAACCGGCATCGGTGGCGGCGGATCCGATGGTGGCGAACACCGCGGGCCAGCAGCGGCCGACCAGGGCGTCGGGCACCAGGGTCAGGCCCGGGGCCAGCGGGGCGCCGAAGGTGGCGGTGACGCCGGTGTGATCGGCGACCTCCTCGGGGTCCCAGTCGACGGTGACGGTCGCGGTGCCCTCGACGACGGTGGGCAGTGCGTCCACTCCGTCGACGCCGGCGGCGATGGCCAGCACCGCGCGCATCGCGGCGGCGGCGTCCTCGGTGGTGACGACGGGCATGCCGCCGTTGACCGTGGCGGCCGGCAGCGTCAGCTTGATCTCGATCCAGATATCGGACAGCGGCACGCTCAGCGTCACGCCCGCCTCGGTGAGCTCAAGACGCGAACCGGTGGACGGGTGTACCGCGGAACGGTTCTCGTTGACCTGCCACTCGCTGGGGGCGCCGATGCGGTGCACCGGGTTGATCGCGGTCCGGCCGGCCCACAGCACGTCGGGTGAATCCAGCACCACGGCAATGGGTCCGGTGACCGCGGCGTTGGCCTGGCGGCGCGACACCACCGGGACGGCAACGGCGCCGCTCGCCACGACCTCGTCGATGGCGGCCTGCTCGAAACGGTCCAGCAGGTCACCGACGGGCTCGTCGACGCGGGTGATACCGGCGACGGCAGCGGTGCCGGGGATGATGCAGACCTGGTCCGCGGTGTAGCGGGCATCGTGGGCCTGCCACAGCGAATCGCTGCGCCACCAGCGGCGCACGTCCTTGTCGATGACGGGCACGAAGTTGACCGGCTTGCCGGGGGTCTTGCACAGGGTGGTGAAGAACGGCACGTCGGCCGGGTGCAGCTTGATGTCCTCGGCGTCCGGGTACCGGTTCAGCAGGGTGTCGACGGCAGCGGCCGGATGCTCCAGCAGCGCTTCGCTTTCGGCGTCGCCGGCGAACAGGGTGTCGATCGGGCCCGAGTCGCTGGGGTGCAGGCGGGCCTCGGCGCGCTTGAGCATCTCCTCGAAACGGTCCCGCCAGGTGATGTCCAGCCACGGCGAATCGGTGGCCTTGGTGTCGGCGGTGGAATCACCCTCACCGATGGCCAGTTCGACGTAGCGGTCCAGCCACTGCAGGTAGGTCATGTCGGAGACATCGCCGAAGTAGGGCTTGGCGGTGTCGGCCATGGCGGCGATGATCTCGTCACGGCGTTCGGCGACCGCGTCGGCGTCACCGGCGACCTCGTCGAGCAGACGGCCGCAGCGCGAGGCGGTGTTGTCGATCTCGTGGATGTCGGCGCCGAGCTGGCTGCGCCCAGACGCCATGCCGCCCTGGGCTTTTCCGGCTCCGACCCACACGTCGGTGCCCGTGGTGTCCACGAGCAGCTGCTTGACCGCGGGCGAGGTGGTGGCCTCAAGGGTGGCCATCGCGGCGGTGCCGACCAGGATGCCGTCGACCGGCATCAGCGGGAAGCCGTAGTCCTCTGCCCAGCGACCGGCCAGGTAGTCGGCCGCACGCTCGGGCGTGCCGATACCGCCGCCGACGCAGATGGTGATGTTGGACAGCTTGCGCAGGTCCGCGTAGGTGGCCAGGAGCAGATCGTCGAGGTCCTCCCACGAGTGGTGGCCACCGGCGCGGCCGCCCTCGATATGGGCGATGACGTCCTTGCCCGGAACCTCGGCCGCGATCTTGATCACGGACTTGATCTGGTCCACGGTGCCCGGCTTGAACACCACGTGGGTGATGCCGATCTCGTTGAGTTCCTCGATGAGCGCCACGGCCTCGTCGAGTTCCGGGATACCGGCGGTGACGACGACACCGTCGATGGGGGCGCCGGACTGACGGGCCTTCTGCACCAGTCGCTTTCCGCCCAGCTGCAGCTTCCACAGGTACGGGTCCAGGAACAGCGAGTTGAACTGGATCGCGCGACCCGGCTCGAGTAGCTCGGTGAGCTCGGCGACGCGGTCGTCGAAGATCTTCTCGGTGACCTGGCCGCCACCGGCGAGCTCGGACCAGTGTCCGGCGTTCGCGGCCGCGGCGACGATCTTGGCGTCGACGGTGGTCGGGGTCATACCGGCGAGCAGGATGGGCGAACGACCGGTGAGGCGGGTGAACTTGGTCGACAGCTTCACCGAGCCGTCGGGCAGGGTGACCGTCGACGGCGCGTAGCTCGTCCACGGCGCGGGCACCTCGGGCACGGCTCCGACGGTGAACAGGCTGCGCTGACCGGAACGGGTGGCGGCCGGCACGATGCCGATGCCCAGCCCGCGGATCACCGGGGCGGTCAGTCGGGTGACGGTGTCGGCGGGGCCGAGGTCGATGATCCAGCGGGCGCCCGCGGTGTGCAGGGCCTCGATGTCGGCGACCCAGTCGATGGGGCTGACGAAGATGGACTCGGTCATGCGGTGGGCCAGTTCGGTGTCGATACCGCACTGCGCGGCCCAACGGTCCACGAGCGCGACACCGTCGGCCAGGCGCGGGGTGTGGAAGCCGACCTCGACCTGGACGGGGTTGAACACCGGCGAGAACACCGCGCCGCCGCGCAGCTTGTTCTTGCGCTCGGCTTCTTCCTTCTCGGTGATCTTCGAGCAGTACAGCTCGAAGCGGCCGAGCTGTTCGGGGGTTCCGGTGATGACCACCGAGCGACGGCCGTTGCGGATGGACAGCACCGGGGGCAACACGGTGCGGACATCGGTGGAGAACTCTTCGAGCAGTTCGGCGATCCGGTCGGGGTCGACGTTGGTGACCGACACCATCGGGGTCTTGTCACCGCGGCCGACCATGCCGCGACGGCGGGAGATCAGCGATCCGGCGGCGCCGATCAGCTGGAGCAGCGCGAGCAGCTCGGCGTCGCGGGTGCCCTTGGCCTTCAGGGACTCGACGCCCAGGATGCCCTGGGAGTGTCCGGCCATCGCGACCGGCGGGGTTCCCATCAGGTCCAGGCCCTGACGCGTGAGCGCGCGGATGGCGGCCATCTGGGTGAGCAGGATGCCGGGGCCGGAGATGGCGGCGGTGGTGAGCTGCTTGGTGTCGGGCAACGGCTCCTCGGCGGCCAGCGCGCGCACCCACTGCAGCGGCTCGAAGCCGATCGGACGCACCACGACGAGTTCGCGTGCCACCGGCTCCAGCAGCAACGCCGCCTCGCCGACCAGCTCGCTGAGCTCGGACTCGATACCGGCGGAGCTGACCAGCTCCTCCAGGCTCTCCAACCAGGCGCCGCCCTGACCACCGAACGCGACTGCATACGGCTCACCGGCGTTCAGCAGATCGACGAGCGCGTGCGCGCCCGACAAGGACCCCTCGTTCAGGCTGTTCCTGCTCCCGGCTGTCACCCTGTCGTGTTCGTTGATCGTCACGTTGTGTATCTCCCTCGGTGCAGTCTTTTTCGCGCAATATCGCTGGTCGTACCGGTGTGCCGCGTCGTCGCGGCGAGGATGCGTACGGGATCCCCGACGGCCCCGTCGTCCTGTTGGTCCTGGTGATTCAGCTTTGAATCTCCGTCGGGCTGGTACTCGTCCGGGAGAGTCGGGATCATCTGAACCCGGTCCCGGACGCACCCAGAAGGCAGCCCTACCCCACTAAGAGTGTCATAAGAGCTAGGGCCATTTTCCGCCCTTAAATGGTTACTGGCGAGTTCTACGGACGGGTAACCATACGTTGGGTAACAACGGCCTCTGCACGGGTGAAACTTCTGCGGGACAAACGTCCTGCTTGCAGGTGGTTACGGTCGAGTAGCTATAACTTCCCAGATCAGCGCGATGCCGTTATGAAATCGTTATCTAAGAATTTGGTGTTCTCCGCCACTCCCCGCGGCGCCGGGAACGACGCCCACGAATGGACACATCCCTCAAAACTGTCCACCCGATGGCCGGCGGCGACAAAATTCGTTTGCTGGCAATTATTACTGATCGGTAAGTTTTGGCCCACTCCCCGCGCCGGGGGTTGGGGGTGTGGCCGATAGGCACGCCCATGCCGCCGGCTTCGCGGCTGGCGATCTCGACCTGCTGGGTACGAGCGGCCTGACACGTCGCCGTTCCGGCGAGCCCGGTTGCGCTGCCGTGAGCAGGTCCCGATCCCGTCCTGCAGAGCCCTTTCGACCGTTTCGGAGTGGGCGTGCACGCCCCCGCGCCGGCGGCCGAGCACCCGCTCCCAGCCGGGCAGGTCCGGCACCGCCGGCCACGTGCTGCCGTGGATGCAATCGTCGTCGATGGATGCGTAGACCGGCTCGCCGGACGCAAGCCGGTTGCGACGTGTAGTTGCCAGCCACGGTCTGGCATGTGTGGCACCGGCGCGGTGAACGCTCAGCGGCGTCAGCGTGCTCCACCCTCGGCGGACGGTGTCCAGTCTCCGCGAGCGACCAGTCCGGTGTTGAAATCGGACACCGCCGTCACCGAGCGCTTGAGCAGTGCCCGCTGCAGATGGTCGGCGATGACGGCATGGCTGAACCCGGCACAGTCGGTGATCCACCGGCTCATGTCGTCGATGTTGTCCTTGTTCGGGAGCGCGGATCCATAGCGCGCGACCACCTCGCGCTCGAGCACCGAGATCACGTCATCGGCCAGTGCCTCCACGCCGTCCCGGCTCGCATCCAGCAACGCCAGCACGATGCGGGCGTACACCAGCGGGTCCGCAGAGCGCGCCACCACCCGGCCGATGACGGGATTGGTGAACACCAGTGCGGTCCCAGAGCGGTGCGCAAGTCCCAACTCCAGCAGCCGGGCGCCCTCCGCGCTCGCCGGATCGATCTTGACGCGCAGCCCGTCGGGCGTCGTTTCGTCACCCGGCTCGGCACGCGGGCGCAGGATCGCCCGTTGCAGTCCCAGCAGCTCGGCGACGCTTCCGCCGGCCCGCATGGTCTCGAAGAACTCCGCGACGTGTGCGGAGGTGAACCCGCGGCCCAACAATTCGTCGATGGTCTGCAACTGGGCCAGGTGATAGTCGTCGTAGATGGCAGAGCGGCCCTGCCGGCGCGGCGGATCCAGCAGGCCCCGCTCGCGGTAGGCGCGGATGTTCCTGGCGGTGACACCGGAGATCCGGGCCAGATCGTCGAGGTGGTATTCGTTCAGCGCCACGCGCATCTCCCCACACCGGGTCGAGAGGTCAGCGCGCGCATCTCTCCAGTCTAGCCCGGTTCGTGCAAAACGAGCGAAGCACCAAATACCCACGAAACTGCACAGATGTAAATTGTGGCAACGTCGGTGAGCGAACTCACCGAAAAATGATTGGCGATTCATCCCACCAATTTGGGACGATGAACGCACTGTCCCTACTCAGCCCGAGGAATCGAGGTCCGCGTGCGTCCCTGGATCATCTGGGCGACCGGACTACTCGCCTACATCGTGGCGGTGCTCAACCGCACCACGCTCGGAGTCTCCGGGCTGGAGGCCGGCGACCGCTTCCACGCGGGCCCGAGCATGCTGTCGACATTCGTGGTGCTGCAGATCATCGTCTACGCGGGCGCCCAGGTGCCTGCCGGTGTGCTGCTGGACCGCTACGGCTCCAAGATCCTCATCGTCTCGGGCGCGGCGTTGATGGTGACCGGGCAGCTCGCGATCGCGCTCACCGATTCACTACCGCTGGCGCTGGCCGCGCGCGCCGTCGTCGGGCTCGGGGATGCGGTCACCTTCATCTCCGTCCTGCGACTGGTGCCGCACTGGTTCCCGGCCCGGCGGGTTCCGCTACTGACCCAGCTCACCGGCATCAGCGGCCAGCTCGGCCAGGTGCTCTCCGCCGTGCCGTTCCTGGCATTGCTGGGTGTCAACGGCTGGACCTCGGCCTATCTCACGGTGACCGCGTTCGGCGTGCTCACCATGGTGCTGGCGGCCGCAGTCCTGCAGAACACCCCGAACGGCCGGGTGGTCGCCACCGAGACCATGTCCGTCCACGACACCATGGCGAGCCTGCGCACGGTCTGGATGCGCCCGGGCACCCGGCTCGGCTTCTTCACCCACATGGGCACCCAGTTCTCGGTCACCGCCTTCGCGTTGATGTGGGGTGTCCCCTACATCACCACCGCGCAGGGCCAGACCCGGGGCGTGGCCGGCATGTTGCTGACCATCTCGGTGGTGACGGCGATCTCGGCCGGGGTCGTGCTCGGCATCCTCACCGGCCGCTACCCGCACAAGCGGTCGATGATGGTGCTGGCCATCATCGGCAGCAATGCGCTCATCTGGACAATCGTGCTGGCCCTCCCCGGCCGGGCACCGCTGTGGCTGCTGGTGCTGCTCGTCGTGATCATCTCCGTCGGCGGTCCGGGCTCGATGGTCGGCTTCGATTTCGCCCGCACGTTCAATCCGAGCGCGACCCTTGGCACCGCGCAGGGCTTCGTCAACATGGGCGGCTTCCTGGCCTCACTGCTGCTGATGCAGGCGATGGGCTGGATCCTCGACGCCGCCGGCGGCTACTCGACGGACTCGTTCCGGCTGGCGTGGACGCTGCAGTACGTGGTGTGGGTGCTGGCCGTCATCGGCATCCTGATCACCCGGCGCAAGGCCCGGCGCCTGATGAAGGCCGAGCAGCAACGTTCGCTGCTGGAGACCTTCGAGCCTGCCGGACGCTAAGCCCCGATCCGGGCGGCGACCGCGGCCGCCGTCCGCCGGTGACCGACCCACTCGTCACCGATCACCGCCACCGCGGGCGCCGCCGTGACGACGACCAGGCAGATCGCCATCGAGACACCCGAGAGCGCCAGCAGCACCGCACCCACCAGAACGGCCGCCGTCAGCGCCGCGAGCAGCAGGTGCACCGCATTGACGCTGCGCAGCAACAGCGAGTGCAGCAGGTAGATCAGTCCGATATAGCCCGCCACCGGTATCGCCACCGACAGCACCGTGCCCACCGACCCGAGTTCGGAATGCTCTTCCAGGTAGTAGGCCGCCACGTGCAGGCCGGCACCGGTGCCGACGATCGCACCGAACAACACGATCGCCAGATAGCCGAACCAGAACGACGTCTCGCGGTGGGCGTGCAGCAGCTCGGCCGAGGGCACCATGAAGAACAGCCACCACATGCCGAAGGTCAGTCCGGTACCGGCCAGCGCCACCAGGATCGCGTCCGTCGTCCAGCCATGGTCGTGGACCACCGCCGACAGGGTCGCCACGGTGCCGACCACCCCCTCGCCCAGCGCGATGATCGCCATCAGGCCGTAGCGCTCGGAGATGTGGTGGGCATGCCAGGGGGTACCGCCGGCCCGGCGCTCCGCGATCACCGGTCCGAGCATCTCCACGCCGATCAGCACGACCACGATCAACAGCGTCACCAAAACCGACGTGTGTGCGAAAATCGCTGCGATCCAACCAAGTTGGGCGACAAGGATGGCTGCGACGTAGGTGAGGCAGGCGCGGCGCCGCGGCGGGTCCTGCCGAGCGGCGCGCAGCCACTGCCCCACCATGGCGACCCGCATCACGACATACCCGGCCACCATCACGGTGTTGTCGACGTGCCCGCCGTGTTCCAGCGAGGCGTACATGTCCGGAATGCCGAGCGCCAGGATCAGCACGCCGACCATCTGCAGCATGGTCATCAGCCGGTACACCCAGTCATCGGTGTCGTACGCCGAGGCGAACCAGGTGAAGTTGATCCAGGCCCAGCAGACCGCGAACATCGCAAACCCGAACCCGGCCAGTCCCACCACCACATGCCCCGCCGCCATCGCGTGCGCGAACTCCGATGCGGCCACGCCGAACGCCACCACGAAGGTGAGGTCGAAGAGCAGTTCCAGGGGGCTGGACACCCGGTGCGGTTCGTGCGGATCGCGGCCGGCCATCTTGGTCAGGCGGTGCGCCCGGGCAGGAACCGAAGGTTGTGGTGCCGAAATGCTCACCTGGTGAATCCTCTCCCCCGTCGGTGCCGCGCGGCGCCGACATGCCGACCAGACAGGCTAGCGTGAGCGGGTGCCTTCAGCAGCGGACTCCCGGACCGCGGTCGGTGTCGTGCTGGCGGCCGGGATCGGTTCGCGGGTCGGAGCCGACGGCAACAAGGCCTATCTGAGGCTGGCCGGCAGATCGATGTTGTCCTGGTCGGTGCGGGCGGTGGCCGACACCGCGGAGATCGGCCGGGTCATCCTGGTGCACCGGCGCGGCGAGCGCGAGGTGGCGGCCCGCGCGCTGAGCGACGACCTGCCCGGTGTCCCGGTGGAACTCGTCGAGGGCGGCGACACCCGCCACGAGTCCGAGTTCAACGTGCTGCGCCACATCGCCGCAGATATCGAGGACGGTGCCGTGGACGTCGTGCTCATCCACGATGCTGCGCGGCCGCTGGCGGGCCCGGATCTGATGCGGGCCGCACTCGACACCGCCCGCAGCCACGGCGGCGCGGTGCCCGCGGTGGCGGCGACGGCCCTGGCCCGGCCGCGCCGGGGCGGCGGGTTCGACCCGTTGACCCAGCACCTGGTACGCGTGCAGACCCCGCAGGCCTTTCGCGCCGCCCCGTTGCTCGAGGCCTATCGGCGCGCCGCCGACGAGGCGTTCGACGGCACCGACACCTCGGCGTGCGTACAGCATTTCACCGATCTTGAGGTGCGGGTGTTCCCCGGCGCCGCAACCAATCTCAAGGTGACCTACCCGCCGGACATTCGGCTGGCCGAGCACCTGCTGGCGGGAACGGTCAACGCCGACAGGCGATGACCGCTTCCAGCAGCGGCGCATCGTCGGGCAGGTCGAACGAGATCGCGTCCGCATCGCCGGCGACGCACACCAGGTCGGCTCCGGCGCTCAACACCGCGGGCAGATCGCCCAGCCTGGCCACCGCGGCACCGTACGGATACTGGGTGATCTTCAGCTCGGAGCGGTCCACCGTGGATCGGATGACGCCTTGCCCGTCAACACTTTTCACGGTGTCGGTGACCGGAAGCACCGGGACGACCAGTTCTGCGCCGTCTGCCAGTGCCGCGATGACACGGGCGACCAGATCGCCCGACAGCACCGGATGCCGGTGATCAGCCACCAGCACATGGGTCGCGCCCGACGCCGACAGGTGGGACACCGTCGCCGTCAGACAATCTGCGGTGCTGCGGTTTTCGCCTGCCGCGAGCACGCGAGCCGGTAACCCTGCCAGCACGGCGCGCACCTGCTCGAACAGGGCATCGTCGGTCGGCACCAGCACCGCGCCGACCTCTGCGGTCAGCGCGCGCACGATCCGCACCAGTACCGGTTCCCCCTCGACGGGGGTGAACACCGATTCCGGGTGCCGGGCCACCGACACCGGTAGCGGCAGGATCGCTGAGAGTTTCACCGTGGTCAATGTAACGGGCGGGCCGACCGGAAGCGCGTGAGGTAGGCCTCCCAGTTCCAGCCGTCCAGGAAATCCTGCGCGGCGGAGTATCCGTTCGCGTACAGCGCCTCGACCTCGGTATCGCTGATACCGAAATCGAGGAACCCCACCTCGGTCGAGTCGACACGCACCGTCCTGGCGCTCACCCAGGGCTGGTTCAGATAGGCCTGATCGCGGCCCACCAGCACGGTGGTGATGACGTCGTCGAGCATCCGTGACGGCAGCAGACGGCGCAACGGGCCCCAGGCCGGCAGCAGATGATCGGTGTCATTCGGCAGATTCGGCAGCACCGTGACGCCGAAGCTCGGCCACCGCGGGGCACCGCCGTCGATACGGTCCAGCGAGTCGATCGGGAAGTTGGACAGCAGACCGCCGTCGACCAGGGTCGAGGTGCGCCCGGCGGCGTCGGTCAGCGTCACCGGCCGGAAGTAGAACGGGATCGACATCGAGGCGCGGACCGCGTCGGCCACCGACTGCTCATCCGGGTCCATGCCGTAGACCCTGCGGTAGTCCCAGGGCAGTCGCACCAGCTGGCCGGTCGTGACATCGGCGACGGTGACCACCAGCGCGTAGCGCTGCTCGGGCGGCAGTTCGGCGTCCGCGATGGCAAGGTCACCGAAGGTGCGGACCCCGAGATTCGCGAGTTGCCCGCGTAGCCAGTCGTGGGCGTAATCGCCCTTGTAGATACCGCGGCCCCGCACCAGCGCCAGTGGCTGCCCGATGACGGGTAGCCGCCCGACGAGCCCAGGGTCCCGGAACTTCCGGTATTTCAGTTCCAGCGCAAGGTCTTTGAATTCCGGACCGGAGAGCCGCCCACCCGCAGCGGCCACGATCGCCCCCACGATGGAACCCGCAGAGGTCCCCGAGACGCGTTGCGCCCGGTAGCCCGCGTCCATCAGCGCGACCACGGCGCCGATCAGACCGACCCCCTTGACCCCGCCGCCGGAGAGCACCAGGTCGGCAGGAGAGGTCGGTGCGGGCAACGGCTACACCGGGTCGAAGGACGAGATCAACCAGTCATCGTTCACCCGGGTCAGGCCGACCTTGACGGCGCTGGTGGAAAAAGATCCGTCTGGGTTCTCGGTGCTGGTGGTGGTCTGGTTCAGGAACACCAGTACCACTGCCGACTCGGGATGCAGTTCGGCCACTGCGGCATTGACGATCGCCGCGCTCGTCTTGACCGATTTCTTGGTGGCCGCGGGCGTGACGATCTGCTCGGTGAACTGGTTGTAGTAGTTCAGGAAATCGCCGGTGAGATGGGTCTTGGCGTTGGTGAAGTCGTCGTTGAGCGTCTCCGGCGAGTACGACAGCAGCGCAACGGTTCCGTCTTTGGCGGCGATGAGCGCGGTGTCGGCTGCGGCGGTCCCGGTGGCCTGATCGGGCTTGTACTGGGTGAAGTACAGCCACGCGGTCACGCCTCCGGTGATTGCGAGCAAGACCACCAATGTGATGGCCACCCAGAAGCGCGCGGCACCCTGCAACACGCGGCGGGCGGGTCCGGCCGGTCGATCGGGCGGTCCGCCGGCCGTCGCCACTGCCGGCTCATCAACGGTGAGGGCGTCCTCGGGACTGTCCTCGGTGTCGATCTCGACAGCGGTCAACAGTTCTTCTTCGTTCTTCACGGTCACGGCGCAAACTCAACTTTCGCCATCTTGATCTGATCGCCGTCGCGGGCCACGCTCACGATGAGCCGCCAGCTGCGAGGGTCTTCCTTGGCGCCCTGGGCGTTGGTGATGGTCGAGGCCGCCGCGACGAGCACGTCGGCGGTGTCCTCGGTCATCGTCTGCACCGCGGTGGCGGTGACGTTCGCCGCGGTGACGACCTTCGAGGATTCGGCAACCTTCGCGAACTCTTCGGCCTGGTTCTGGAAATCCTCGCGGAACTGACCGGTGGAATTGTCGACGATGCGCTGCACATCTTCCTTGGCGCGGTTGAAGTCCAGCGACATCAACGACACCACACCCTGACGGGCGGCGGCCGAGAACTGGGCGCTGAGGTCGCGCTGATGCTCGGCTTGGCGGTGCTTGACCACGATCCAGGCACTGGTACTGGCCAGTGCGGCGATGCCGATGACCGCCAGGATCACCGCGGCGTACTTCGCGATCGTCGCGATTCGTCCGCGGCGGCGCCCGGGCGTCGTTTCCCCGTCGAGATCGTCCGCGGCCTCGGCATCGTCGATGTCCTCGACGTCCTCGACAGCGACGTCCTCGACAGCGGCATCCTCGGCGCCGTCATCCGCGGCCACCTCGGCCGCGGCCTCAGACTCCTGTCGGGCTTGAGTCTGTTCGGCTTTGGCCTGCTGCACCCTGAGCACATTGGCCCGGGCACGGGCAGCAGCCGCTTCGGCCTCGGCGGCAGCGGCCAGCGCCTCCGCCTCCTCGGCGGACAAATCCGCGACGTCCGCCTGATCGGCGTCCGGCGACGACGCTTGCCCACGCTTCCGGGTCGGCATCATGACCTCCTGCGCCAAACGAGAATGGCGTTATCAAATTCGACTATTCACTCGACGATACCGCATCGCCGATTCGCCCAGAAACAACGCTTTTCCTGCGGAAACGATATTTCCGTGCTGTGCGTCCGCTCAGCGGGCGAGATCCTGAAGGCGATCCTTCATCACCTTGCCCGTGGCATTCAAGGGCAGCTCATCCAGAAACTCTACGTACCGCGGCACCTTATACCCGGCCATCCGGTCCCGGCTCCAGGCGATCAGATCGGTCTCGGCGAAGCCGTCACCGTCGCCTGCCCCCGTCGCTTCGCTCGCTCCGGTGCCCAACACCACGAAGGCCTTGCCCACCTGGCCCATCCGCTCGTCGGGCACGCCGATGACCGCGACCTGGCGCACTGCCGGGTGCTCGAGCAGGAAGCCCTCGATCTCGGCCGGATAGGCGTTGAAGCCGCCCACGATGAACATGTCCTTCTTGCGGCCGACGATCTTGAGCCGTCCGGCCTCGTCGAAGGTGCCCAGATCCCCGGTGTGCAGCCACCCGTCCGCGTCGATCGTCTCCGCGGTGGCCACCGGATCATCCAGGTAGCCCTGCATCACGGTGTATCCGCGCACCAGCACCTCTTCGTCCTCGGCGATACGCACCTCGACACCGTCGCAGGGCTTGCCCGCCGTGGTCGCGATGTCCTCGAACGAGTCGCCGGGACGCGACAGGGTGACCGTGCCGGCCTCGGTCAACCCGTAGCCGGTCGCCAGGGTCTGGAACGGCAGTTCCTCGTGCACCCGGCGGATGAGCTCCACCGGGATGTCGGCGGCTCCGGTGACCCCGGCGCGCAGGGTCGCCAGCCGATGCTTGTCGGGCACCGCCAGCAGTGAGTGATACAGCGTCGGCGCGCCCGGCAGCATGGTGATTCGTTCGGTCTCGATGAGGTCCACGACGGCCGGAATGTCGAACAYCGGCACCGGCAGGATGGTGGCGCCGCGGATCAGCGAGGAGATGCAGCCGGCCTTGTAGCCGAAGGTGTGGAAGAACGGGTTGACGATCAGGTAGCGGTCGCCTTCGCGCAGGTCGGCCAGATCGCACCACTCGGTGTAGAGCCGCAGCGTCTGTTCGTGATTCATCATCACGCCCTTGGCCCGGCCGGTGGTGCCGGAGGTGTAGATGATGTCGGCGATATCGGTGCCCAGCAGGCCCTGCGCCTCGTAGGGCTGCCCGCTCTCCAGGAAGTCCGAGGTGATCTCGATCGCCGGGACGCCCTCGGGGACGCTGAAATCCTGTCCCAGGAAGCCGTTTTGGACCAGGACCGCCTTGGCGCCGCTACGGGTGATGATGTCGGCGGCCTCTTCGGCCTTGAACCGGGTGTTCACCGGGACCACCACTGCGCCGGCGGTGACGACGCCGAACGCGGCGATCAGCCAGGCCGCGGAGTTGGGCGCCCAGATCGCAACCCGGTCGCCCTTGGTGACGCCGAACTCGGCGAAGGCACCGGCAGCGCGCCGAACCCGCTGCGCCAATTCGACATAGCTGAGTCGCAACGATCCGTCGACGACCGCTTCGGAATCACCGAAGCGGTCGCCGACGCTCAAGACCATCTCAGGGATGGTCTGCCACTTCTGCGTGTAAGTCACTCGCGAGAGCTACGTGGTGATGAGGCGTCCGAGGTTGCCGCCCATGATCTTTGCCTGGTCCTCGATGGAGAGGTGCTCCAGAGCCGTCACGTAGTGCGTCGGTTCCGCCAGGCCCTCCGGGTGCGGCCAGTCCGAGCCGTACAGCACCTGGTCGACACCGATCAGGTTGATCAGGTCATCGATGCCCTCTTCGTAGAACGGGCTGACGTAGATCCGGTTCTTGATCTCTTCCATCGGGTTTCCGAGGAACGCCTCGGGTGCCTTCTTGTACACCTCGGCCATCGAATCCAGCAGCGGGAACATCCACTTGGAGCCGGCCTCGACGATGCCGACCTTCAGCTTCGGGTGCCGGAACAGCGCGCCGTGGATGACCCAGGAGGCCACCGCATCCTGAATCGGACGCCATTCGTTGAGGATGGACATCGCGTTGGTCTGGAACGGCAGCATCTCCTGCGCGCCGCCATCCCATTCGGAGGTGTAGCGCGAGTAGCCGCTGTCCGAGGAGTGCATGCCGACGAAGATGTCATGGTGCACGCAGCGCTCCCAGAAGGGATCGAACTCCGGCAGCGCGAACGAGCGCGGACCACGGAAGCCGGGGACCGGTGCCGGACGGATCAGGATGGCCCGGGCGCCGCGCTTGACGGCCCACTCCAGTTCCTCGATCGCCTTGTCCAGGATCGGCAGGGTGATCACCGGCGTGGTGAAGATGCGGCCCTGGTAGTTGAAGCCCCACACCTCGTGCAGCCACTCGTTGAGCGCATGGACGATGACGTGGATGGCGACCGGATCATCGGCCAGACGTTCTTCGATGAGGCTGGCCAGCGTCGGGAACATCAGCGAGCGGTCCAGGCCGAGCTCGTCCATCACCTTGATGCGCGGCTCGGGCTCGAAGAACGCCGGAATGGCCTTCATCGGCTCGCCGAACAGTTCGCGCTTGCTCTTGCCGTCCGGGTTACCGAACTTGAAGTACTCCTCCCAGGCGCCGGGCTTGGCGACGACGGAGAAGGTGGGGTTCGGGATGTAGTTGCTGATCTGGCCCTTGAGCGCAATCTTGGTGCGGCCGTTGATCTCCACGTACTGGACGACGTCCTTGTACTCCTTGGGGAGGTACTTGGTCATCGCCTCCGGAGGCTCGTAGAGGTGGTTGTCCGCATCGAACAGCGGAAACGGTATGTCGACCCGATGCGACAGTTGACCCATGAGATGCTCCTTTTCGGTTCGTGAGAATCATATTCTCATGATGTGGATGCCGCAATGCCCCGGGGGGCGGCGTCGGCGATTTCCTGGCGGACCCGGAACTTCTGCACCTTGCCGCTCGCGGTCCGCGGAAAGTCCTGGCCATCGGGCACCGCGAGCAGTTCCTCGGGCCATTTCTGCCGGGCCACGCCGGCCTGCTCGAAGTGCGCGCGCACCTGCTCTTGCGTCGGCATCACCGCACCGGGCCGGATCCGCAGCACGGCCGCGACGTGCTCCCCCAGCCGCGCATCCGGGGCGGCCACCACGACGGCCTCGAGGACGGCGGGCATGCTCAACAGCACTTCCTCGACCTCCAGGGCGCTGATGTTCTCGCCGCCCCGGATGATCAGGTCGGCCGTGCGGTCGGTGATGGTGAGGTATCCGTCCGCGTCGAGGACGCCGATATCCCCGGTGCGGTACCAACCGTCGTCATCGAAGGATTTCGCGGTCAGCGCCGCATCGGTGTAGCCCAGGCACAGGTCGGGGCCCCGGCTGAAGATCTCGCCGTCGGGCCCGAGCCGGATCTCCACACCGGGACGGACATTGCCGTCGGTGAACAGCCGTTTGTCTTCCGGCGCGCCTGCGCCCGAACCGGTGATCGAGGGATGTTCGGTGCTGCCGTAGGAACGGAACACGAAAAGTCCGAGGTCGGCGAGGCGCCGGGTGACCGCCGAGGGGACCGTCGACCCACCCAGGCCCACGGTCGAGAACCGGGCCAGGTGGGCGTCGGTGAACCCCGGATGGTCCATCAGGCTGGTGACGAAATAGGGCGGTCCGCCGCCGATCGACAGTCCGTCGTGCTCGATGATCTCCAGCACCCGGCCCGGGTCCCACACATCGCACAGATCGATGGGCGCACCTTCCAGCACCGGGATCAGGAAGGCGCCGAGCATGCCGATGAAGTGCCCGACCGGGGTGGCGGTGAGCTGGCGTCCGCGGTTGGGCGGGTAGTTGTCCAGCAGCTGGCGCGTCTCGCAGTTCAGCGTCTGATGGCTGTGAATGACGCCCTTGGGTTCGCGGGTGGTGCCCGAGGTGAACGCGATGAGCGCCGGAGCGGCCGGATCGGCGTCGACGGTCCCGGTCATCGGTTCGGCGGCCAGCAGCCGGTCGAAGGCCAGCTCACCGTCGGCGCCGACCAGCCCGACAATCGGCACCTCCGCGCACAGGTCGGCGTGGAAGGTCATCCGGCCGAACTCGGAGGTGCTGAGGAAGACCTTCGGCCGTGCGGTCGCGATGATGTGCCCGAGTTCCTTGCGGCCGTAGAAATGCACGATCGGGACCGTCACGGCACCGAGGAACGCCGAGGCCCAGAACGCGACGGCGGCCTCCATCCAGTTCGGCAGCTGCAGGGCGACCACGTCGCCCGCTCCCACACCGCGTTCGCGCAGGCCGGCCGCCAGCCGTCGGGCGCGGTGCTCGACGTCGGCGAAGGTTCCGCTGAAGGGCCGGGTAGCGGAGTGCACGACAAAACCGGCGTCGGGACTGGCCTGCAGTCCGTCGGCCAGCAGTTGGCCGAGCGTTTCCGGTGTCCACCACCCCTGCTCCACGTACCGTTTACTCAGCTCAGCAGGGATATTTCGGATCGAAATGACAGCACCTCCGCAACGCCGGGCAGATGTTGGTGATGCTATTCTCACCAGCCGAGAATGCCAATACCGAAATTGGAGAACGTTTGATGGTCGACCTCGAACTGGACGGCGAACTGGCGGTCATCACCATCGACCGCCCGCATGCCCGCAATGCCATCTCGCTGGACACGATGGACGAATTGAACAAGGCCCTCGACGGTGCGGCCCGTGCGTCCGCGCTGGCGATCACCGGGGCCGGCGACCGGGCCTTCGTCTCCGGCGGCGACCTCAAGGAACTGGCTCTGCTGCGCACCGAACTGGAGGCGTCGTCGATGGCCTGGCGGATGCGCTCGATCTGCGATCGGATCGCGGGCTTCCCCGGTCCGGTGATCGCCGCATTGAACGGGCATGCGCTGGGTGGTGGCGCCGAAGTCGCAGTCGCCGCCGACATCCGGATCGCCGCCGACGACATCAAGATCGGCTTCAACCAGATCTCGCTGGCGATCATGCCGGCCTGGGGCGGCGCCGAGCGGCTGGGCGTTCTGGTGGGGCGCAGCCAGGCGCTGCTGTTGGCGGGCACCGGGCGGATCCTGGATGCCGCGGCCGCCGAGCGGGTCGGGCTGATCGATCAGGTGGTGCCACGCGCCGACTTCGACACCGTTTGGCGCGAAACGGCGCAGCTGCTGGCCCGCCGCCCAGCCGGCGAGATCAAACGGGTCATCAAGGGCGCGACCACCACCACCGAGGCCGTCGCGGCCTTCGCCGGGCTGTGGGTGTCCCAGGAGCACTGGGATGCCGCCGACAAGGTGATGAACCGGGCGAAATAACCGCTGCCCGGTGGTCGCTGGGCGGGGCTCAGCCGCCGAGTTCGCGGACCGGGTCGCTGCCGTCCCAGTCCTGGCCGGCCTGACGCACGAAGGCCGCCATCCCGGCCGAGGCGTCGGTGAGTTCCATGATTTCGATGATGGCCGCCGGCACGCCGCCGGGTTCGGCGTAGGCGAAGCGCACTCCCCCGTCCTCGCCACCGGACCACACCACCGGCCAGCCCGCCGCCGCGACGGCGGCCATGGTGGCGTCGAAGTCCTCTGTCCAGTACGCGAGTTGGTGAAAGCCAGGCCCTGATCGGAGAAACTCCCCAAAGATGCTCGGCGTCTCGTCGGTCTGCTGGATGAGCTCGATCTGCAGTTCACCGCTGTTAGCCAGCGCGAGGGACAGGGTCACCTCGCACGGCTCACCGCGRTAGGTCACCTGCTGGGCCAATCCCCGCATGACGAACCACGGCCCGACGCCGAGTTTCACCCAGTCGGCGAGTGCCGAGTCCAGATCGTCGACCACATAACCGATCTGGCGTAGCGGACCCGGCAGAACACGTTGACTGTCCACGCCACGACACTAGCCCTGCGCCTCTTGAAGCAGAGTAGCCGATCGGCTACTCTGAGGATCCTGGATAGCCGAACGGCTAGCAACCAGGTGATGGGCAGGTGTCGATGAATACCCGGGGTCAACGAATTCTGCTGTGGACGGCGCYGCCGGCCATGGTCCTGTTCGCACTTGCCTTTCTGCTGTTCCCGATCTTCTCGCCGCCGCTGTCACCGACCATGACGCCCGAGGAGGTCGCGGCGTTCTTCCGCGACCACAACACCGGGATCCTCGGCGTGGTCATCCTGTGCAATCTGATCGCCGGTTCCCTGGTGCCGCTCTTCGCGGTGATCGCGGTGCAGATATCGCGCACCGCCACGTCCAGCAGTGTCTTCACCTATGCCTACATCATCTGCGTCGGAGTAGGCACCACGGCATTCATCCTGGCCGACTACTGCTGGGGGGTGGCGGCTTTCAGGCCCGACCGCGACCCGCAGTTGATCAGCCTGCTCAACGACATGGCGTGGTTCTTCTTCATCGCACCGGTCGGCACCATCGTGGTGCAGAACCTCTGCTTCGCGGCGAGCGTCTATCTCGACGAGAAGCCGCAGCCCGTCTTTCCGCGCTGGGTGGCACATTTCAACGTCGCGACCGCCGCGCTCCTGATTCCCGGCGCGTTCTCGGTCCTGTTCACCTCCGGTCCCCTCGCCTGGGACGGGTCGGTGTCCTTCACGCTGCGGATCGCGGTTCTGGCGGCCTATCTGGTGGTGATGTTCCCGGTACTGCAGCGCGTCGTGAATCGTCAAGGGAGCGAACAGGACCAGGAGGTGCTGGTGTGAGCGATGTCGCTACGGCACCGCCTGCGGCCGCGCCCTCGCCACCGAGACGCCGGAACCGCAAGCTCGATCAGTGGATCGCCTTCTGCATCGTGCCGTTCTTCTTCACCCTGTTCGGCATCGTGTTCGTCCCGCTGAGCTGGATGATGCCGCCACGATCTCCGAGCAGCTCCTCGTCGCAGATCGTCGAGTTCATGCAGTCCCACAACCTGCTGATCGCCTGCGCGATCCTGACCGCATCCTTCGGCCTGGCGCCACTGTCCAACGCGGTGTACCTGATCCAGATCAAGCGCATGTCGGTGAGCCCGGTGTTCCGGTACTCCCTGATGGTCGGCGCCATGTCCGGTGCCATCGTCGGCATGCTGTTCCCGATGTTCTGCTTCGGTCTGGGGTCGTTCCGGGCCGGCTACGACCCGGCGGTGCTGGCCATGCTCTACGACTTCGGCTACCTCGCCTACATCGGGTCGCTGGGGTGTTTCTGCGTGATGTGGATGGCGTTCGGGCTGGCCATCATCCTGGACAAGAACAACGTGCTGCCGAAATGGCTTGGCTACTACACCGTCTGGCAGTACGTCACCGAGCTGATGGCGGCGCCGGTCTGGATCTCCACATCGGGACCGTTCGCGTGGAACGGGTTGATGACGTTCTGGTTCGCCATGGTCATCTACGTGCCGTGGCAGATCATCGTCTACGTCTGCATCTACCGGTCCATCAAGAATCAGCCCGACCACGAACTCGAGAACGCATGACCGAGGTCGTAAACGGCCCGGCCGGACGCGTCGGCAACACACAACGAGTCAGCGGGCGGCGCAACCACCTTCCCGGTGAATCAAGCATGTGGTTCTTTGTCATCGGCGACCTGATCATCTTCGGTGCGTACTTCGTCGCCTATGTGTACTACCGCGGGCAGCAACCGGAGCTGTTCCTCGAAAGCCAGGCGCGGCTGAACCTGGACATCGGTGCGGCCAACACCGTCGTGCTGCTCACCAGTTCGCTGTTCGTCGCGCTGGGCACCTCGGCCGCGCGGTCCGGCAAGACCGCCGATGGTGTGCGGCTCTTCGGAATTGCGCTCGGCCTCGGCGCGGCATTCCCCGTCCTGAAACTCTTCGAATACGTTCCCGAGATCGTCGCGGGCGTCACTCCCGGTACGAATCTGTTCTTCATGTACTACTTCGTCATGACGGGACTGCACCTGTGCCACGTCATGCTCGGCCTGGTGATCCTGTCCTTCGTCCTCCGGAATCTGAGAGGGCCTGCGGCACCGAAGATCTCGTTCGTCGAGACCGCCGCCACCTATTGGCACATGGTCGACGTGCTGTGGCTCGTCCTGTTCGCACTGCTCTACGTGATGAGGTGACCGATGACGTCATATCTGCGGAACCCGCTGACCATCGCGTGGGCACTGCTCACCGCGATCACCCTGGTGTCCTGGCTGGCGGCACGCGACACCGGTTCCGCGCACGTCCTCAACGCGGCGGTGACGGTGGTGGTGCTGGTCATCGCCGCGGTGAAATCGCAGTTGGTGATCTGGTATTTCATGGAGGTCCGGCACGCACCGCCGTGGCTGAAGGCGGCCACCACCGGTTGGGTGATGACCCTCTTCGCACTGCTACTGGGGCTGTACTTCGCCGGGGTGTGACGCTAGTCGCCGGGGCCGGACAACAACTTCCCGGCAGCCGCCTCGAAACCACTGCCCGCGAGGTCGCCGAAGATCTGCTCCAGGGGCAGCGCCTCGCCCTCCAATTCGCGTAGCCAGCGCTCCACGAACTCCAGCGTCTCGGCATGCCCGGCCGACATCCCCAGCGCCTGTTCCATCACCAGCGCCCAGGACAGGCTGGTGCCGATGACGGCCCACACCACCGGCGGGACATCGCCGGGGTCCACTCCGTAGCGCTCCAGTGCTGCGGACATGGCGACCCGCTGGTCCTCGCGGAAACGCTCGGCGTAGTAGCTGATCTCCGCGCGCAGCTCCTTGCGGTGGTTGGCCAGCCCCATGAATTCCATGGTCAGCCGAGTGGACTCCTGATCGGCGCTGAACAGCCAGATGGCCCGCAGTGGCTGCGCCGATTTCAGTGCGGCCTCCAGCACCACCAGTCCCTGCTCGGCGCGGCGACGGAACACCGCCAGGAACAGGTCGTCCATGGTCCGGAAGTAGTAATGCACCAACTGGGGTTTGAGGCCGGCCCGCTCGGCAACCCGCCGCGAGGTGACCGCGGCGTAGCTCTCGTCGATCATCAGCGCCTGCGCTGCGTCGAGCAGCACTCCCCGGTTCTTGGCATCCGGCGCCCCGATCCTGCGCGCTGTGGACATCACACTCCACCTTCAGCTCGACACTTCTCCGGTACGTCCGCACGGCCGCCCACCGGATCGTATCGACTCGCCGGTTGTGACCTTGACCACGACTCTATCCACATGCTAAGCAGGTGCACAGCACTTTCAACGGCATTGCTTCCGCCGGAGTTTTCCACCCGCCGCAAGACAACGCCGAAACACCACCCCACCCACAGCCCGGGAGATCGACCTACATGAGTGAATACGCGACGCTGGACTTCCTCACCGACCAGTCGCTGGTTCCGAACCCATATCCGTACTTCGACTACCTGCGCGAACAGAATCCGGTACTGCAGGTGCCGCCGTGGGGTTGTTACGCCGTCACCGGGTACGAGGAAGCCGTCGCGGTCTACAAGAACACCGATGCCTTCTCAAATGCGGTCGCGCTGGGCGGGCCGTTCCCGCCGCTGCCGTTCACGCCCGAGGGCGATGACATCTCCGAGCAGCTCGAGGCGCACCGCCACCTGCTGCCGATGTTCGAGCACATGGTCACCATGGACCCGCCCGATCACACTAAGGCCCGTTCGCTGCTCAACCGACTGCTCACGCCGCGGCGTTTGAAGGAGAACGAGGACTTCATGTGGAAGCTGGCCGACGTCCAGCTCGATGAATTCCTCGACAACGGCCGGTGCGAGTTCCTGGCCGAATACGCAAAGCCTTTCTCGCTGTTGGTGATCGCCGACCTGCTCGGCGTCCCCGAGGAGGACCACAAGCAGTTCCGCACGGTGCTCGGTGCCGACCGCCCCGGTGCCCGAGTGGGTTCCCTGGAGCAGGAGACCGTCGCGGAGAACCCGCTGCAGTTCCTGGACGACAAGTTCATCGCCTACCTCGAGGATCGGCGCGCCACCCCGCGCGAGGATGTGCTGACGTCCCTGGCAACTGCGCTCTACCCCGACGGCTCGGTTCCTCCGGTCATCGAGCCGGTGCGGTCGGCGACCTTCCTCTTCGCCGCGGGCCAGGAGACCACCACCAAGCTGCTCAGCGCCGCGATGCGGGTGCTGGCCGAGAATCCCGAAGTACAGCAGCAGCTGCGCAACGACCGCAGTCTGATCCCGACGTTCATCGAGGAATCGCTGCGACTGGAGAGTCCGGTGAAGTGCGATTTCCGGTTGGCGCGCAAGACAACCGAAGTCGGTGGTGTGGTGATCAAGGCGGGCGCCCCGGTGATGGTGCTCCCCGGCGCGGTCAACCGCGACCCGAAACGCTTCGAGAATCCGCACGAGTTGCGCCTGGACCGCAAGAACGTGCGCGAGCACATGGCCTTCGGTCGCGGCGTGCACTCCTGCCCGGGTGGACCGCTGGCCCGGGTCGAAGGCCGCGTCTCGATCGAGCGCCTGCTGGACCGGATGGGCGATATCACCGTGGACCCGGAGAAGCACGGTCCCGTCGGCGATCAGAACTTCAACTACGAGCCGACCTTCGTGCTGCGCGGGCTCACCGAGCTCAACATCAACTACACGCCACTGCGGTAGTCCCCCTCACGACTTCGGCGCGTTCCCGTAGTTAAGGGAACGCGCCGAAGTCGCTTCTGGAGGGTGAGGCTATCCGGCGGGCTTCATGTAGAACGGCATCTCGATGACCGGCCACTGGTTGCGCCCACAGGAGCCGCTCGGCCCAATCGTCTTGTCGAATCCGGTGTACTCCTTGGCATCCCCATCGACGTGGCCGTTGGCACCGACTGGGTAGAACTTGTAGGTCTGGAAGCCTTCCACGGGAACACCGTCGGCACAGAACCGCCAGTTCGGTACCTTGCGCTTGACGTACCAGAGTCCGTTCGTGGTGTAGATCGGGGCGCTCCAGCCGGCGTCACTGTTCACCGTGCCGGTGCAGTCCGATGGGGAGACACACTGCGTCGAGATGGTCCAGGTGCTGCGCGTGGAGGGCTGGTCCTCATAGCGCTGATTCAACTGTGCCCAGTCACCGTTGGACGATGTGAGGAACGTTCCGTTGATCCCCCACTGCGGTTCGGGACCCAGCGGGTCGGCACTGACCGGCGATGCCCCTCCGAGCGCGATGAACGTCGCGGAGGCAATGACCGCGCAGACCTTACTGGCCGACATTGAACCGCTCCTCTACTGCGATAGTGGCATTCTCTGTTTTGGAGAATAACAGCGACGGATGCTCCGGCCTCACGTATCCAGCAGATCCCGAGGACGCGACCGCTCGCGGCCAAGCGAGCCGAGATCCCTTGTTGGAGCAATCTTCTCCAGATAGAAGAATTTCGTTTCCAAGTGTGCAAGAGTAGGAACTGTGCGCGTGACAGTTTGGGCGACCAGTGCGCTGATCGCCGCCGGAGTGATGGTGACTCCGCAGGCCAATGCCCCGCAGGCGATTGCACAACCGCAAACCTGCAACGACGCCTTTTGCACGCCCGGAATCAATCCCAACGCCATCCTCGGCAACACCTGCTCCAACACGACGTACTTCGTCTTTGGTGTCGACGCCCGAAACGGCTGGGGCCGACTGGTGTTCTGCGGTTCGCCGCGCCGCTACGAGCCGCGCTGGTTCCGCTCGCCGCCGATGATGGGCATCCGTGACGAGAACAGCCTGTGCATCAACGAGAACAACGCTGTGGCCCAGGCGCCCGATGGCCTGTTCCTGAGCTGCGTGGCGATGAACGGCGACACGCGCTGGCGGCGCGGGGATTCCTGACACGCGCCCTACCAACTCCGCAGTGAGCACAGCGCGCCCTTGGGGCCGCTATTGGTCTTGAGCACCACACCGTCGACGGCCAGCGTGCAATAGATGGTGGGCGGTTCCAGATTTGGGGACTCGCCGCTCTGGGCGGTGACCATCGCCCACATGTCCGGATCGGCCAGCATCGCATCGAACACCCACGGGTGCTCGGGTGCGACCTCGACCTGCGCGCGGGGACTGAACTCATACGGATTGTGGCTGTAGTCCGACCAGGTCGGCGGATCGGCCTCTCGGTAGTAGATGTCCACGAAGAACGGCGAATCCGCCGTCACGATGTACTGCACGTGCCGCAACGGTGGCGGCGGAGGTGGCGGTTCGGCCGCTGCCGGCGCAGCGGTGACGACGGCACCGCACAACATCGTCAGCGCGCCCCAGATCGGCAATTCACGACGCATCGTCACATCCTCGTCAGGTTGAACGGATAGGTCAGCGACCCGCCGGGTGCGCCGTCGCAGCCCGCGGCGAAGCTGGAAACCATCTCACCGGCCAAAGTCGTTGCATCCCAGGAATACACATCGTGTGTCGGGACCGTCGGGCCGTAGTAGATGTTCCCGCAACGCAGACCGAACGGGTCATCGATGGTCATCGTCCACCGACCGTCCACCAGGGTGGCGTTGGYGTGGGTGTACTCCGCCTTGGCCACCGGCTGCGGGATGGTGAGGATGTTGATGCAGTCCGGTATGAGGGTGCGATCTTCTTCCTCACAGGGAGTAAGCGCCGACCATATCCAAGTGTGGAAATCGCGCCGGTCCGGGATGTTGACCCCGTAGTTTCCCAGATACATCGTCGCCGACGCCGGCGGTGCGACACCGACGGCGAGGGCAACGCCCACTGCGCCGACCACGGCGCCGGCCTTCATCGAAGTCATCGGATGCCTCCTACCCCTCATGTCGGCATCAGGTCCTGCCACGACGATGCGGTGTTCACCAGGTCGGTCTGCCGGTACAGGTGACCGTCGGCGCCCATGTACTCGCCGGTGCGCGGGTTGTACTTGGCCACGGCCATCGACGGACCCTGTGCGCCTGCACCGTCGAAGGCACTCGGCGCAGCGGCGGGCGCGGGGACATCCGGTGGTGGCGGCTGAGCTCCGCCCTCGGGCACCTTGACGTAGGTATCTGGGAATTGCGGAACTTGGGTGGCCTGTGGCAGGTCACCGGGAGCCAGCGGCACGGCGCTGTAGTCCGGTTCCGGCGGCGGCAATTGACCGACCACCGGCGGCTCGGTGTAGAGCGGCCGGCCGGGCAGCAACGGTCCGGGCGGCATACCCGGGTAGCTGGCAGGTGGCTCAGCCGCCGGGGGCGGCCCCGGAAGTGACATGTTGACACCCGGAGGTAGCGGAGTGCCCTGCAGCGGCCCGTAGATGTTCTCGTCCGGCAGCACGCGGTTGTCCGGCGGCACACCCTGCGAGATCAGGTTGGGATCGATCGGGTACGGCCCCAGCGCGTGCTGGCGCTGTGCGAGCGGCACGAATCCACGTGGGTCGTTGCACAGTTCGACGGTGGGTGCGCGCTTGCCGGGGTACGCCTGGCACGGATAGTTCCGGGCACCGCGGACCGCGATCGGCGAGTCCTGGGGCAGCTTGCAGTAGATGTTGTCCGGTGTGTCGATGGTGGTGGTGTCGGCGGGAGAACGCCAGGCAGACGGCGGCAGGAACCCGACKGTGCACGACGGCGGGTCGCCGAGCCCCAGCGAGAAGTCGCCGTTGGGCAGGCCGGTGGGGTTGTTGGTCGGCGCGTACGTCTGAATCTGGGAGACGTACGGGGGCAACAACACCAGCAGCTGCTCCAGGGACTTGTTGTAGGTGACGCCGATCTGCCCGATGGTGGTCAGGTTGGCCAGCAGCACCGGTAGCGTCGGCTTCAGATCGTTGAGCAGCATCGATGTCTCGGACGCGAACCCCGGTCCGTTCTGCAGGATCGACCGGACATGGATGTCGTTGTCCGCCAACTGATCCGTGATTCCGGCCAGGCTGGACGCCCAGGTTCTGGTCTGCTCGGTGGTTTGCGCCTGAGCCTGCAGGAAGGGTCCGGAGTCGTCGACCAGGGCGCGGAACTGATCGGAGACCCCGTTGAAGTCCTTGGTGATGGTTTCCGCGGAGTCCAGCAGCGAGCCGAACGCATACCCGGTGCCGTTGAAGGCATCGTACGTCGAGTCGAGCAGCTGGCTGAACTTGTCCTGCGGGATCGTGTCCAACAACTCGCTGACCTGATCGAGCATCGGGCCGACCTTCTGCGGCAAAACGGTGTTGTCCTGGGTGATGACCGAACCGTTCTTCAGAAACGGTCCGGAATCTGTGCGGGGCAACAGCTCGACGAACTGCTCACCGACGGCCGACATGCTGCGCACCTCCGCCTTGAGGTCCGCCGGGATCTCCGGCGAGGTCTCGAGCGACAGTGTGGCTTCCGCTCCCCTGTCGGTCAGCTCCACGGCGGTGACCTTGCCGATCTCCGAACCACGATAGGTGACGTTGCTGAAGCGGTACAGACCTCCGGTGGCCGGCAGCTCCACCTTGACGGTGATGCGTCCCAAGCCCAACAGGGTGGGTACCTGCATGTAGGAGAAGACCATCACCGAAACGCCGATCACCGACGCGATGGTGAACAGGATCAGCTGGATTCGAACGAACCGGGTCAACATCAGCGACCTCCAGCAGACGGCGTGACAGGTGGATTACCTTGTGGCCCATACGGTCCCGCGAAGATGGGCGCAGCACCGCCGGACATCGGCACGGCGACCTGCAACGGTCCACCCACCGTGCTCACCGGCGGGGTGAACGGCAATACCGGCCCCGTCGGCAGCGGCGGCGGTGGCGGCGCGGCCGGCGGCTCGCCCGGATTGATGATCTGCGCCGGCGGCGGTTCGATGCCGGTCTTGAGCGGATCGTAGGTGTAGTTCAGGTACGGCGGATCACCCGGCGCCGGAACCAGTTGCAGACCAGACTCGCCCCAGCGCGTGCCCAGGAACGTCGTGCGCTTCAGACGCGGCACCGTCAGGTCGATGGTGGCGAACAGGTTGTAGTAGTCGCCGCGGATCGCGCGGTCGATGAAGCTCTGGGTGAAGGGGAAGTGCACCGCGTACTCAAGAACGTCGGGAAGCTGCTTGCCCACATCGGCGAGCGCCTTGATGGCGGGTTCCAGATTCTTCAGGTTCCGCACCAGATCGGCCTGCGACTCGTTGGCGAGCCGGCTCGCCGTCGTACCGAAGGTGCCGAGCTTCTCCAACGCAGTCACCAGCCTCGGACGTTCCTTGATCAGCACATCCATCGCGGGCGGGATCTTGTCCAGGGCCCGGGTGATGACATCACGCTGCCCGGCGAAGGTGGACGACAGCCGATTCAGCGACTCGATTGAGGCCACGATGTTGCCGCGCTGTGCGTCCAGCACGCCGACGAAGGTGTCCAACCGGGTGATCAGGCTCCGGATTTCGGTCTCGCGCCCGCTGACCGCGGCGCTGAAATTGTGGATCACATCGCCGATCTGGCCCAGCCCGCCACCGTTGACGACGGCCGCCAACGATGCCAGCGTCTGCTCGGTCGACGGATAGGTCGACGAATCGGCCAAAGCCACAGTGGAACCCGGGGGCAACTTGCCCTCGGGCGACTCACCGATCGGCGGATTCAGTGCCACGTGCATGGAACCCAGCAGGCTGGTCTGGCCCACACTGGCGACAGCGTTGGCAGGTATGACCACGTCGGGCTTCACCGACACCTCGATGACGGCGTGCCAGTCCCTCACCGAAAGGCTGCGGATGCTGCCGACCACGACGTCGTCGAGCATCACGGGCGAATTCGGCTCCAGCGTAGCCACATTGGCGATTTCCACCTGGTACACGTGCGCGTCCGCCCCTCTACCGACGGCACCGGGCAGCGGCAGCGAGTTCACACCCTGGAAGGCGCAGCCGGAGCTGGTGATGGCCACGCACACTCCGACGGCCACGATCGATCGTCTGCCTCTCATGCCGGTGGCATTCCTTCCGCTGGCAGCAACGGTGCATCCGCTGCCGGTGGCGGCGGCGCATCGGGTGCAGGACCGGGTAGCGCCCCTGCCGGATTGAGCATGTCGCGCAATGACGACGGCACATTGGGCGGCAGCACCGACACCGGTGGAGCACCCGGCAGCATCTGCTGCGCACCCGGCGGCGGGGTTCCTGGCGGCCGGCCGGTGAAGGGTGGCGGCGGCGGAGGCCCACCGTTGTACGCCGACAGGGTCGGCGGCAGATCCGGTGCTTCCGGAGACCCACCGCCGCCACCGGGCGCCAGTCCGGGCTCGGAGTACATGATGTCTTCCGGTGCGGCCGAGGGCATCAGGTAGGGCGCGATCGGGAACGGCAGATGATTGAAGTTCAGCAACCGCAGCGCGGGGCCCAGATACTCCGCGCACAACTTCCCTGTCTCCGGTGCGGTCACATTCTCCACCGCGCCGATTGCCGCGCAGATGAACTGGACCGGGTCGGAGAAGTTGTTCAACACGAACTGGCCGACGGCACTGCCGGTGGACGGGTTGTAGATGTTGTAGCCGTTCAGGAACGCGTTCGGCGCGATGTGCAGCACGTTCTCCAGATTGATCTTGTTGTCGACCAGGTTCTGGGTGACGTTGGACAACCGCTGGACCTGCTCGGAGGTCTGGTTGCGGCTACCTGCGACGAAACGCTGCACCTCGGTGATGGCCACCGAGAGTTCTTTCACCAACGCATCGATATCGTCCCCGCTGCCGTTGACGACGCTGGTCAAGGTGGCGAGCCGGTTCTGGAATTGCACCACCTGCTGGTCACTGTTCTTCAATGCGGTGACGAACTTCTGCAAGTTCGTGACGATGTCGACGATGTCACCGCTGCCCTCGGCGAGAACCCGTGCCACCCCGGACAGTTCGTTGATGGTGTCGCGCAGCTTCGGGCCGTTGCCCTCCAAAGCGTTTGCGGCACTGTCGATGAACCGGGACACCGAGGTGCCGTCGACCCCGCTCTGCGGACCGAGGTCGGTCGCCAGCCGGGTGAGCTGCGTCTTGACCTCGTCCCATTCGACGGGAACCGCGGTGCGCTCCAACGGGATCACCGCGTCATCGGGCAATGTCGGCCCGTTGGACCGATAGGCCGGGGCCAGCTGGACATAACGCGCCGCGACCAAGTTGGGCGCCACGAGCACCGCTTTCGCGTCTGCGGGAATCTCGACGCCGTGATCGACTTTCAGCGTCAACCTGGTCTGGGTGCCTTCCGGCTCGATCGACTCGATGGTACCCACGACGACACCGGAGACCCGGACCTCGTCGCCCGGGTAGACGCCGGTGGCGGTCGTGAACAAGGCCGAGATGGTGCGAGGCCCGAAGTACAACTCACGCGCCAGGAAACCTGCACCCACCACCAGCGCTGCCACGACAGCAACGGCCAGGATTGCCGAACGTTTGCGGTTCATCAGCGCGAACCTCCCGGAATTCCGTTGTAGGGCAGCGGTAGCTCGGCACGCGGACCCGCATTGTCCGGCGGCTGTCCCGCGTTGACGCCGCGCCGGAACCCGAACGCGTAGTCGATGAAGGGCTGCAGGATTTGGGCTGGGTTCAGGTTCGGCACGAAGGCGTTGTAATAGGGGCCGTTGGCCAATGTCTCGGCCTGGGACAACATGAACTTCTTGATGTTGGGCAGTGAGCTGGAAATGTTGTCACGGTTCTTCTCCAGCACCTCGGTGACCGCGTTCAGCCGCTCCAGGGTGGGTGCCAGCTGTGCCTCGTTGTCGGCGACCAGCCCGGTCAGCTGCTGCGAGACCGCCGTCGTGCTGGCCAGCAGGTCCACGATGGCCCCGCGGCGCTCGTCCAGAACTCCGAGCAGGTCATTGGCGTTGAGGATCAACGAATTCAGCTGTGTGCTGCGCTCACCGAGCACCACGGACACCTCGCTCGCGCTCTTGAGCAGGGCGGCCAGATCCTCGTTGCGACCGTTGATCGACTTCGACAGTCTGCTCAGACCGTCGAAGGTGGGGCCCAATTGCGGGGCGAGCTGGTCGATGGTCGCCGACAAGGTGTCCAGCGACTGGTTGAGCTGACCCGTGTCTGTGCCGGCCGTATTGATGGTGAGATCGCTGACCGCATCGGTGAGCGAATACGGCGAGGAGGTGCGCGATGTCGGAATGACATCGTTCTGGCTGAGTGTGCCGCTCCCCGCCGACTCGAGGGTCAATACCCGCTCGCCCAGCAGCGAACCGGTCCGGATGTGCGCCGTGGTCTGCGAACCCACCGGGTACTTGCCCGCAGTCGTGAACTTGACCAGTGCGTCCCCGTTCTCCAGCGACACATCGGTGACCGACCCGATCTTGATACCCGACATGGTCACGTCGTTGCCGACGGCGATGCCACCGGCCTCGGTGAACAGCGCCTGGTAGCGCACCGACGTGGCCCACTGGATCAGCTTCTCGGGCTGCAGCCCGACCGAGATGACGAGCACGATCAAGACCACGCCCATGACGCCGGCCTTGATGAGATTGGCTCCGCGGTATTTCAGCATCAGGGCTCCCCGCACCTTCCGGATTCTTGTTTGAGCACAGGGAACACCGCAGTACGGCCTTGTAGGTCGGTGACGCGGACCGACATCCCGCAGATGTAGTACATGATCCAGCTGCCGTAGGAGCCCAGACGCGCGAGCTTCTTGTAGTTATCGGGGGCCTTCTGCAGTCCGGCATCGAGGGTCGCCCGGCCGTCATAGAGCAACGGAGCCATCCGATTGAGCTGGTCGACAGTGCCTTTCAGCGGCGGTCGGGCCTCGGTCAGCAGGCTGGCGATCGACGATGTCCCGTTGTCCAGGGCGGAGATGGCGTCACCGATCGGGTCGCGGTCCTGCGACAGTCCAGTGATCAGTTGTTCGAGCCGGTCGATGGTCGCCGAAAACTTGTCACCGTCCTTGGCCAGCGTGTCCACCACACTGTTCAGGTTGGTGATCAGCTCCTGGATGACCTCGTTGTTGTCGGCCAACGTATTCGAGAATGACGAGGTCTTGGTCATCAACGAGCTCAACGAGTCGCCCTGACCCTGCAGGATCTGGATCAGCGATGTCGTCAGCGCATTGACATCCTGCGGGTTGAGTCCCTGGATCACCGGGCGCAGGCCGCCCAGCAGCAGATCGAGATCCAGTGCGCCCGCGGTGCGGTCCTTCGGGATCTGTGAGCCCGCCGGGAGCGGCTGGGTGGATCCCGGGCCGTCGATGAGCTCCAGGTAGCGATCGCCCACCAGGTTCAGGTAGCGCACCGCCGCCTTGGTGCCGGTGGTCAGCCCGATGGTCCGGTCGGAGTCGAAGGACACCAGCACCGACCGGTCGGGCTGCAGCGCCACCTCGTTGACGGTGCCGACCCGGACACCGGCGACGCGCACCGAATCACCGGCCTCCAGCCGGGACGCGTCGTTGAACACCGCCGAATAGCCGTTGGTGGAACCGCTGCGGTACTGACCGAATGCCATGAACAGGAACGCGGTGAGGAGCACCATCACGGTGGCGAACACCGCGAACTTGATGAGAGTGCTGGTCGCGCGCGTCATCCCGGCTGTCCTACCTGTGTGGTGTTGCGCGGCGGACCGTCCAGCGGGCCGAACAACATCTGCTTGAGTCCGTCGGAGTTGAGCAGGATGCCCTGGTTGCCGTACTGCCACGGGTTGGCATCGGTGTCGGTGACGAGATACTTCGCGCGGTTTCCGAATCCGATGTAGGGCAGCCCCATGCAGTTCGGTCCGCCCTTGGCGGCCACCTTGGGCAGGTTCTGCGGGTAGCGGTAGCGCTCGATTCCCAAGGTGAAGGCCACGTTGACCAGCACACCCGGATCGGGCAGCGGCGGTTGGTTGTGCACGAACAACATGCCTTCGAGCGCACAGTTGAGCCCGGGTGCGTACTCGTTGAGCAGGTCGGTGGTCGGGGCCAGCAGCCGCAGCACCTCGCTCAGTGCGGGTTGGTTGCCGCCCAGCACCTCGTTGCCGATATCGGCCAGCCCGATCATGCTGACCAGGAAGGCGTCGAGGTTCTGCTCCTCGTCGACGATGCTCTGGCTGATCTGCGTCGTATTGTCCAGCGTCCGAAGAAGGTCCGGGGCCGCGTCGGCGTAGCCGCCGGCGACGACAGCGGTGTTCTCGATATCGCGCGCCATGTTGGGCAGGCTGGGTTCCAGCTTGGCCAGCAGCGCCTCGAAATCGCTGAGCGTCTGCCCCATCTTCTCGCCGCGGCCGCCGAAGGCCTCCGACATG
Organism: Mycobacterium sp. P4_H6; assembly: GCF_056400845.1. Taxonomy (NCBI): domain Bacteria; kingdom Bacillati; phylum Actinomycetota; class Actinomycetes; order Mycobacteriales; family Mycobacteriaceae; genus Mycobacterium; species Mycobacterium sp. P4_H6. Next base: position 56,707 of record NZ_JBFUKN010000026.1, read on the forward strand.
GCTCCGAGCGTCTCGTTCAGCTTGGTCGGGTCGATCTTGTCGAGCACCCGAGTGAGCTGCTGGAAGACCGTGTTGATCTCGACCGTGACGTGCTGGCCCTCCAGCACCTGTCCGGCATACATCCTTGCCGCGGACGGGTTCTCGGGGGGCAACAGCTCCACGAATTTCGCCCCGAAAACGGTCGAGGACGCGATGTCGGCGGTGACGTTGGACGGGATCAGCTTCAGCTGCGCGGGGTTGATCTCCAGTTTGAGTTCGGCTCGTCCATCCGGGAGCGCCTCGATCGCGGCGACCTTGCCCACCTCGACACCATGCATCTTGACCTTGGCGTCGGGGTTCATCACCAGACCGGCGCGGTCCGAGATCAGCGTGACGGGTTCACTCTTGGTGAAGTCTCCCCGGAACAGCGCGACCGACAGCCCGATGATCAGCCCGATCACCACCACCGTGACCAGGCCGGCCACGGCACTCTTGTTGGTTTGCTTCATCGACCGTTGCCCCTAGCCCGACAGGTTGAAGTTGCCGTTGGAGCCGTAGATGGCCAGGGACACCAACAGCGTCACCGATACCACCACGACCAGTGAGGTCCGCACCGCGTTGCCGACGGCCACACCGACCCCGGACGGTCCGCCGGTGGCGAAGAACCCGAAGTAGGTGTGGATGAACAGCACCGCCAGCGCCATCAGAATCGCTTGCAGGAACGACCACAACAGGTCGATCGGGTTGAGGAACGTGTTGAAGTAGTGCGAGTACAGCCCGCCGGACTGACCGAAGAGCACCGTGGTGGTGAACTCACTGGCCAGGAACGACAGCACCACCGCGATCGAGTACAGCGGGGTGATCGCGATCATGCCCGCCACGATCCGCGTCGACACCAGGTATTCGACCGGCCGGATCGCCATGGCCTCCAGCGCGTCGATCTCCTCGTTGATCCGCATCGCGCCCAGTTGCGCGGTCACACCGGCGCCGAAGGTGGCCGCCAGCCCGATCCCGGCGATCACCGGTGCCGCGATGCGCACGTTGATGAACGCGGACAGGAAGCCCGTCAACGCCTCGATACCGATATTGCCAAGGCTCGAATAACCCTGCACGGCAAGGGTGCCGCCGGTGGCGAGGGTGAGGAAGCCGACGATCACCAGCGTGCCGCCGATCATCGCCAGCGCTCCGGCGCCCATCGAGATCTCCGCGATCAGCCGGATGACCTCACGCCGGTAGTGCATCGCGGCCAGCGGTATGCCCTTGACCGCTCGGGCGTAGAACAGGGTGTGATCACCCAGCGATGCCAGCGACACGACCGGGCGCTTGAAGCTGCGCGCCAACCGCGGGTAGGTCGATTTCAGTACTGCGACGTTGCCCATGTGATCAGCTGTCCGTCAGCTGGATGCCGATGGCAGTGACCACCACGTTGACCACGAACAGAGCCATGAATGCGTACACCACCGTCTCGTTCACCGCGTTACCGACGGCTTTCGCGCCGCCGCCGCTGATCGTCAGTCCTCGATAGCAGGCGATCAATCCGGCGATCAGACCGAACAGTCCGGCCTTCACGCAGGAGATGATGACCTCCGGCACACCGGTCAGCAGCGTGATCCCGGCCGCGAAGGCGCCGGGGTTGACGTCCTGGACGAACACCGAAAAGAAGTAGCCGCCCAGGATGCCGATGATGACCACCAGGCTGTTGAGCAGGAATGCCACCAGTCCCGAGGCCAGCATGCGGGGCGTCACCAGCCGCTGCACCGGGTTGATGCCCAGCACCTCCATCGCGTCGATCTCCTCGCGGATGGTGCGCGACCCCAGATCCGCGCACATCGCCGTCGCGCCCGCGCCGGCCACGATCAGCACGGTGACCATCGGGCCCACCTGGGTCACCGCGCCGAATGCCGCACCGGCACCGGACAGGTCGGCGGCGCCCAGCTCGCGGAGCAGGATGTTCAGCGTGAACGAGACCAGCACGGTGAACGGGATGGCCACCAGCAGTGTCGGTCCCAGTGCCACCTTGGCCACGAACCAGGCCTGCTCCAGGAACTCGCGCCAGAAGAACGGTCGCTGAAAGAGGTACTTGACCGCGTCCGCACTCATCGCGAACAGGCCACCCACGGCCTGCATCGGTCCCGAGGCGTTACGCGCTATCGCGATTCCGGGTGTCCAACGGTCCGGACCCTTACCTACCATGCCCACCGGGTCCTTCCAAGATCGTGACTGCTGCAACTGCTGTCGGGCCGCCTACGTTGTGCGCCAACGCGACTCGGGCTCCATCCACCTGGTTGAAGGCCTCGCCGCGAAGCTGCTGAAACAGCTCAACGCACTGTGCCACACCGGTGGCACCCGGTGGATGCCCTTTGGACTTCAAACCTCCACTGGGATTCACCGGCAGCGCTCCCCCGACGCTGGTGACTTCCGCCTCGACGAGTTTGTACGCGTCGAAGCGGTCAGCAAAGCCAAGATCTTCATAGCTGATCAACTCGATTCCGGTGAAGAAATCGTGGACTTCGGCGACATCAATATCCTTTGGCGTCATATTTGCCATTCCGAAGGCCTGCTTGGCGGCCCGGACGGTCGCCGGGAAGGTGGTCAGGTCCTCTTTGTGTTGATGCATCACCGAATCCAGCCCCAGGCCGACACCGCGAATCCAGACCGGCCTGTCGGTGAAACGTTCCACCACGTCCTCGGCGGCGATCACCAGAGCGGCGGCACCGTCACTCTGCGGCGCGCAGTCGTAGACGTGGAAAGGGGTGACCACCACCGGTGCCGCCATGGCCTGCTCCAGAGTGATCTCAAACCGTAAGCGGGCCTTGGGGTTCGTAACCCCGTGCCGGTGGTTCTTGACCGCGATCATGGCCAGGTGTTCGCGGGTCGCCGGTGACTCGTGCAGGTAGCGGCGCACGTGCAGGGCGAAACCCGCGGGCGCCACCAGGCCCAGCGGGTAGTCCCAGGCCTTGTCGCGCGCCATTGCCTCCCACTCCCACAGCATGTCCGCCGAGGTGGTGTCGCGCAGCTTGTCGGCCCCCATCACCAGCGCCACGTCGAAAGCCCCGGAGGCGACCGCGAACAGCGCATTGCGCACGGCGTCGTTACCGGTGGCACAAGAGTTCTCGACACGTGTCACGGGAATGTCGGGCAGCCCCAGAGTGTCGGCGAGGATCCCTGCCGGGAACCCGTCGGCGGTACCCATCGAGCCGTACCACGCTGCCCGGAGGTCGAACTTGTCCAGGCCCTTGTCGATGCTGCGCACACAGTCGGTGAACGCCAGTGGCAGCAGATCCTTGAGTCCGAGCGCGAAGTGCTCACCGAAGGTGGTCATTCCCGCGCCGACGATGGCGACGTTTCTCATGACCTCCCCTCGGTGCCGGCAGGGATAGTATCGAATGGTTTACGGTAAAGGTGGCGATATTCGCCATATCCGCACGCGACCGGACAGCATGCGCTCATGCGACTGCCTCGCAGGCTCGGCTGCCGCATGCCGGACCGATGATTCGCTCGCAAGCTTCGCTCATGCGACTGCCTCGTCGGGGGCGAAGGCGTACCCGTAGTCGGGCACCCCGGAGCGCATCGCGACCCGGCGCAGCGCCATCCGTCCGCGATCCCCGATGTCGACGGTGCCCGGTTCCACCCCGGTGACCTTGACCAGCGCCCGCACCCCCACGCCGTCGAGCTCGACGATGACCAGCGAGTAGGGCGTGCGCAGCCCGGGGACCGGGACGTGGACGGTCACCTCGGTGTAGACGGTGCCGGTGCGCGGTAACGGCACCAGCGCATAGTCGGTGGCCAGCGTGCCGTCGCGGGCCACCCGGAAACGGGGCGGGAAGTCGAGCTCGTCGCTGCCCGCGAATGTGCCCGCCTCCCAACGCACCTTGGCCTCGAAGGCCCGTTCGTAGGCGGCCAGCGAGATCGGGATGTCCGCGCCCTTTGCATAGGTGTAGGTCGGCGCGGGCCGTGCGGTCAGCTCACGGCGATGGGTCACCGCGCGTCCGCCGCTGACCGTGATCCCGGACAGGATGGCCTGCTCGACAGCGACCAGCGGTCCGGTCTTGCCCATGTCGGCCATACCGGCGAGGGCGAAGATACTGGCGCTGGCGCCCATGGTCGGCAGTACCGGAGGGTCGGGCAGGCACAGATCGGCGGCGCGGGGATGATCCACCCCCGCCACCGCCGCCGGGGTGTCCAGCCAGGCGGCTTCCAGTGAGGCGATCAGGCCACGCTCGTGCAGGAGTCTCGGGTCGCCATAGTCCTGGACGCCGCCTGCCTCGGTCCGGATGCGCACGGGCAGGCTGCGCGCCACCCGCGCGGCGGTCCGCACCTGCAGACCGTGCTCGGCGGTCACCAGGGCGGCGGCACCGGCAGGGTCCAGGTCGACCCCGATGATCAGCGTGCGCGGGCGGGCCGAACTCACGGCGTCGGCGGTCGCGGGTGCGCCGCCCAACCGCTCGTCGACCTCGAGTTCGGGGTCCAGACCCAACCCGGCCAGCAGGACCGCGGCATTGCTGCTCTCCACCAAGGGCAGGCTGCGGCTGACGAGCACCACCCGCTCGACGGCGCCGCCGGACTCCAGGGCGGCGCGTCCTGCCTCGACGGCGAGGGTGATCGCGTCCTCGTCATCGCCGGGTACCCGGTGCGTGGGGGTACCCCAGCACGGCAGGTAGGTACCGATCGACGAAACGTAGGGCATGGGCTGTGTGGGTACCTCTCGGGACGAACTTAAGTAACGGCGCCTGCGGTTTTGAGCTCGATGATGCGGTCCCAGTCCAGGCCGAGTTCCAGCAGGATCTCGTCGGTCTGTTCGGCGAACCCCGGGGCTCCCCCGGTGCTCGGCGCTGTCACGTCGAACTGCACCGGGTTGGCCACCAATTCGAGCTCTCCGGCCTTCACGATGTACTCGTTGGATCGGATCTGGTCATCGGCGGCGGCCTGCAGGGTGTCCTGCACCGGAGCCCATGGACCGGCGAGGGTGGCGAAACGCTTGCTCCATTCGGGCAGCGTGCGCTTGCGCATCGCCTCGGTGAGGATCTCGTTGGCCGCGGCGGTGTTCGCACCGATCGATTCCGCGGTGGCGAAGCGGGGATCGTCGATCAACTCGTCGAGGTCCATGTGCCGGCACACGTCCGCCCAGAACTTCGTCGGCTGCATCATCACGAAGGAGATGTAGCGGTCGTCGGCGGTCGGGTACAGCCCGACGAGCGGGTTGAGCGGCGAACCCTGCGTTCCGGGCGGGAAGGCTTCCATCCGCTGATCGAGGTGGTTCGTCAGCGCCACGGTGTGGCCCAGGGCCCACAGGCCGCTGCCGAGCAGGGAGACATCCACCACTGACGGTTCACCGGTGCGCTCCCGCTTGAGCAGCGCGGCGGCGATACCGCCGGCCAGGTTCGTCCCGGAGATGGTGTCGCCGTAGGCGGGTCCCGGGGGGCCCACCATGCCCGGCGTGCCGGGCGGCGTGATGGTCGCGGCGGTGCCGGCGCGGCACCAGAACGCCGTCATGTCGTAGCCACCCTTGACCGACTCCTCGCCACGCGGCCCGAGTGCGCTGCCCCTGGCGTAGATGACGTTCGGGTTCACCTTGCGGATGTCCTCGACGTCGATACCGAACTTCTCCCGGTGTCCGGGCAGGAAGCTGGTGAGGAAAACGTCTGCGCGGCTGGCAAGTTCGAGCAGGACCTCTTTGCCTTCGGGCACCGACATGTCCAGACCGATGCTGCGCTTGCCGCGGTTGGCGTGCTCGATGTTCGGGTTCGGATCGCCCTCGACCCGCAGCAGCCCGGTCTGGCGCAGCCCGCGCTGCGGATCGCCGGTCACCGCGTGTTCGACCTTGACGACGTCGGCACCCCATTCGGCGAGCACTGCGCCCGCCGACGGGACGAACCCGTACATGGCGACTTCGAGGACCCGGATTCCGTCCAGTGGCTTACTCATTCAGCAGCCACCGGCACCGCGAAGGTCTTGCCCTCCAGGAACTCTTCGAGTCCGGCCACACCCATCTCGCGTCCGATACCGGATTGCTTGAACCCGCCGAACGGACTGTCCGGGCTGAAGTAGTTGCCGCCGTTGATCGAGAAGGTGCCGGTACGGATACGTCGCGCCACCGCCAGCGCACGCTCCTCGCTGCCGAAGACCGCGCCGGAGAGCCCGTAGATGGAGTTGTTGGCGATCCGCACCGCGTCGTCGTCATCGTCGTAGGCGATGATCGCGAGGACCGGGCCGAACACCTCCTCCTGGGCGATCTCGCTGTCGGGATCGACGTCGGTGAGCAGGGTGGGCGTATAGAAGTAGCCCGGCCCCTTCTTCTCGCCGCCGGTCACCAGGGTGGCCCCGGCCGCGACGGCGCGCTGCACCATGGCGTCGACCTTGTCGCGCTGCTTCTCGCTGATGAGCGGACCCATGTAGGTGGACGGATCGGTCGGATCCCCGTAGCGCACATGGCCGAAGTTGGTCTTCACCAGTTCGACGATCTCGTCGTGGTGCTTGCGCGGCACCAGCAGTCGCGAGGTCAGCGCGCAACCCTGGCCGGCGTGGGTGACCATGCTGAACGCGGAGAACAGTGCGGCGGTGCCGAAGTCGGCATCGTCGAGAACGATTGCGGCGGACTTGCCGCCGAGTTCGAGGAAGACCTTCTTGAGGGTTGCGCTCGCCGCGGCCATGATCGCCCGGCCCGTCGGCGTGGAGCCGGTGAAGGTCACCATGTCCACGTCCGGATCGGTGGTCAGCACGGCGCCGACCTGTGGGTCGGCCCCGCTGATGACGTTCACGACGCCGGCCGGGATATCGGTGTGATTGGCGATGAGCTCGCCGAGGGCCAGGGTGATCAGCGGGGTGTCCGGCGCGGCCTTGAGGACCACGGTGCATCCGGCGGCCAGCGCGGGCGCCAACTTGGCCAGCGCCAGCTGGTTCGGATAGTTGTAGGCGATGATCGCGGCGACGACGCCGCCGGCTTCCTTCTCGATCCAGCGATGGTGCTGCTGTCCACGGCTCTCGACGTGACCGAGGTCCTCGGTGAGCGGGTAGTCGCGCAACAGGTTCGTGTAGTACTCGACGATCGCGATCGGCTGATCCAGCTGGGCGCCCAGGTTCAGTGCGGCGGTGGCGCCCACCTCCGCGGTGGTCAGGGCGGCGAGCTCGTCGCGGTTGGCCAGCAGAGCGGCGTGGAACTGCTCCAGGCAACGCACCCGAAGCGCCACATCGGTGGCCCAACCCGAGCTGTCGAAGGCACGACGGGCCGCGGCGACGGCGGCCTCGGCATCGGCGACCGACGCGTCCGGCGCGTACCCGAGCACCTCGCCGGTGGCGGGGTTGACGGTGGCGAAGGTGCGGGCGGCGTCGACGAGCTCTCCGCCGATCAGCATCCGCCGGTCAGCCTTCGTGGTGGCTGTTTCAYTGACCGAATCACTGCCGTTCCGGGCGGTGATCGTGGGGGTCTCCGACATCAGGCTCCTCACTGTGATGGAAATTTCATTCTCATCAGGGGCGAATCTTACATCCGCTTCATGAGAACGCAAGAAAGCGTAGATGCGCTAGTCGTATGCTCCGAGCTGCCATCCGGGCCAAACTTTTGTTCCCTAATTCGCTGCGCGTTATCTTGCGGTACCACCCACCCCGAGAGTACGGTTCTCATAATCGGAAGGGCGATTCTTGAGATCGCCGCCACACTGAGGAGGCCTCACAGGTGAAGAACGCTGTCGTGACAGGCGGCGGGTCGGGCATCGGACGTGCGATCRCCGACCGTCTGCGCGCGGACGGTTACAACGTCGCCACCCTCGACCTCAACCCCTCGGATACACAGAACGCGTTCATCGCGAATGTGACCGACCGCGCCGCCGTGGATGAGGCGCTCAACGGCATCCGCAGCCAGCTGGGGCCGGTCTCCATCCTGGTCAACGCGGCCGGCCTGGACAGCTTCCGCCGTTTCACCGACACCACGTTCGAGCAGTGGCAGCGTGTGATCGACGTGAACCTCAACGGGACGTTCCACTGCATCCAGGCCGTGCTGCCCGAGATGATCGAAGCCGGCTGGGGCCGCATCGTGAACATCTCGTCGTCCAGCACCCACTCCGGCCAGCCCTTCATGGCGCCCTATGTCGCGGCCAAGTCCGCGGTCAACGGTCTGACGAAGTCGCTGGCGCTGGAATACGGGCCCATGGGCATCACCGTCAACGCCGTCCCGCCCGGCTTCATCGACACCCCCATGCTGCGCAAGGCCGAGGACCGCGGGTTCCTCGGCGACACCGAGAAGCAGATCGAGCAGACCCCGGTGCGCCGGATGGGCAAGCCCGAGGACATCGCAGCGGCTTGCGCCTTCTTCATCTCCGAAGAGGCGAGCTACATCACCGGACAGATCCTGGGCGTCAACGGCGGCCGGAACACCTAGAAGCGAGAAGGGCTAATCATGGGGAACACTGCAGGCCGGGTAGCCGGAAAAGTCGCGTTCATCACCGGCGCTGCACGCGGTCAGGGCCGCAGCCACGCGATTCGGCTCGCCGAAGAGGGCGCCGACATCATCGCTGTCGACATCTGTAAGGACTACGACACCGTCGGCTACCCGATGGCCACGGCAGAAGACCTGGAAGAAACCAAGAACTTCGTCGAGAAGACCGGCCGCCGCATCGTCACGGCGCAGGCCGATGTCCGCAATGAGGCCGAGTTGCGCAGCGCGCTGGATGCCGGGCTCGCCGAACTGGGCAAGGTAGACATCGTCGTCGCGCAGGCCGGCGTGGCCGCCATGAAGGGCCAGCCACCGATGCAGGCCTGGACCGACGGCATCAACACCAACTTCGTCGGCACCATCAACGCCATCCAGGTCGCGCTGCCCCACCTGCAGGAGGGCGCCTCGATCGTGGCGACCGCCTCGGCCGCCGCCCTGATGGACGCCCACAACAAGCCCAACCCCGGTGGCGACCCGGGCGGCATGGGCTACATGGTCAGCAAGCGTCTCATCTCCGAGTACGTGCACTACCTGGCCACCGAGCTGGCTGTCCGCGGCATCCGGGCCAATGTCATCCATCCGACCAACTGCAACACCGACATGTTGCAGAGCGAACCGATGTACCGCTCGTTCCGCCCGGACCTGGAGAACCCGACCCGCGCCGACGCCGAGCCGGTCTTCGGCGTGCAGCAGGCCATGAAGGTCAACTACATCGAGCCCGAGGACATCAGCAACGCGGTGTTGTGGCTGGCCTCCGACGAGTCCCGCTTCGTCACCGGCATGCAGCTGCGCGTCGATGCCGGCGGCTACCTCAAGTGGTACGACTACCACGTCTGATGACGCATCCAATCATTCGGAAGGAGTTGGCGCAGTGAAGGTTTCGGTCGACGGAAGCCGCTGCCAGGGACATACCCTGTGCGCGATGATCGCCCCCGACTCGTTCGAACTCGATGATGTCGACGGTCACGCCTCACCCACGTCGGAAGTGGTGCCCGCCGATCAGGAGGACGCGGTCAACGAAGCCGTGCACTCCTGCCCGGAGCAGGCGATCGTCGTCGAATGACGACCGCACCCAAGCGCCATCCACACCAATAATCAAGGGAGACACCGCCGTGAGTATCGACGACGTCACCACCGATGACGCGCGTAAGCGGAACAAGTACCACTTCGACCGGCACACGCCCGAATACCGGTTGCAGTTCGAGAAGATCACCGAGGAGATGCAGTCCCGGTGCCCGATGGCGTGGACGGATGTCTACGACGGGCACTGGGTCGCCGCGGACAGCAAGCACGTCTTCGAACTGGCGCGCTGCCCGGTGGTATCCAACGACCACGACCTGACCGGCGAGGGCACCGGTTACGAGGGCATCAGCATCCCCGTCGCCAGCCGAGCCAAGACGGTGCGCGGCGGCATCCTGGAGATGGACGAGCCCGACCACAGCACCTACCGCGGTGCACTGAATCCCTACCTGTCGCCGGCAGCCATCAAGCGCTGGGTGCCGTTCGTCGACGAGATCACCCGCGCGGCACTCGATGAGCACATCGAGACCGGCCAGATCGACTTCGTCGACCACCTCGCCAACGTGGTCCCCGCGGTGCTGACGCTGGCCATGATGGGTCTGGACCTGAAGAAGTGGCACGTCTACAGCGAGCCAACGCATGCCTCGGTCTACACCCCCGAGCACTCACCGGACCGCGAGAAGATCAACGAACAGCACCGTGAGATGGGTATCGACCTGCTCACCAACATGTTCGCGTTCAAGGAGAACCCGAAGCCGGGCCTGATCAACGCCCTGCTGCAACTGCGCATCGACGGTGAACCCGCGCCCGACATGGAGATCCTGGGCAACCTGGGCCTGATCATCGGCGGTGGCTTCGACACCACCACCGCGCTGACCGCGCACGCGCTGGAATGGCTTGGCGAGAATCCCGACCAGCGCAGCCTGCTGAGCCGGGAACGGGAGACCTTGCTGAACCCGGCCACCGAGGAGTTCCTGCGCTTCTTCACCCCGGCCCCCGGCGATGGACGAACCTTCGCCGAAGACGTCGAGGTCGAGGGCACCCAGTTCAAAGAGGGTGAGCGGCTCTGGATCTCGTGGGCGATGGCCAACCGCGACMCATCCGTCTTCGAAGATCCCAACAAGATCGTCCTGGATCGCAAGGGCAACCGGCACTTCAGCTTCGGTATCGGCGTGCACCGCTGTGTGGGTTCCAATGTGGCCCGCACGGTGTTCAAGTCGATGCTCACCGCGGTGCTCGACCGGATGCCGGACTACACGTGCGATCCCGAGGGCACGGTGCACTACGACAGCATCGGTGTCATCCAGGGCATGCGGAACCTGCCCGCCACCTTCACCCCCGGCAAGCGGCTGGGACCCGGCCTGGACGAGACGCTGGACAACCTGCAGCGCATCTGCGACGAGCAGGAGCTGGCCCGGCCGATCACCGAACGCAAGGAAACCGCGGTCATCGACTGGAAGTGATGCTGCACACGAATCCGGCGCGGGTGCGTCCTCCGGGGGACGGCAAACCCGCGCCGACTTCGTGTCCCGGTCATCTGCAGCCGGGAACTCCAGCCGTTTGACCAGCGTTGGTGCTGGGTAATGGACTTGCGTGGATCACTGTCGCTCCTGTTAGCCTTTTAATCACAAGATCTGTAACAAATTAGATGCCCTCCACGACAAGGAGGATGTCGCCCGAATCAGTCGGGTGGGGAAAGGTATAAACCACATGCTCAAGGTGTCGCGCACGAAGCTTGCCGTGATGATTGGCGGTTTGGCTCTGTCGGTGCCGATGTCGGTCGGGATCGCCTCAGCCCAGCCCGACCTCGGTCCGGTCATCAACACGACCTGCAATTACGACCAGGTGATGGGTGCCATGAACGCGGAGCGCCCCGATCTGGCCGCTCAGTTCAACGCGCAGCCGATGGCGTTGGGAATGCTGCGGACCTTCCTCTCCTCCGGTCCGGTGGAGCGGCAGAACACGGTCAACCAGATCGCCGCCTACCCGGGCGCCGCGAGCTACCTGGGCGCTGTTCAGCAGCTGGCCGCGTCCTGCAACAACTACTGAGTTGTAGTAAGCCGAAAAAAGTCCCGCTCTCCGGTATCGGAGAGCGGGACTTTTTCGTGTGTGCTGTGCGCTAGCCGCGGGGCAGGCCCAGCACCTGCTGGGCGATGATGTTGCGCTGGATCTCCGAGGTTCCCCCGGCGATGGTCCCGGAGAAGCTCCGCGCATACCGCTCGAACCAGCTCGCGTAGTAATGGTCCAGGTTCATGTGGGCGTACGGCCCGCTGAACGAYGGGTGGATGAGCCCGTCCGGGCCGGCCGCCACCAGGGCGTTGTTCGCCGCCCGCAGTTCGGCCTCGGCGCCGAGCAGTTTGGGCACCGACACCGCGGCCACGTCGACCTCACCGCGAGCCGCCTTGGCCAGCCCGACCGAACCGAGCAACCGCAGCGCCTGGTAATCCATGATGGTGGACGCCAGCTGATCGCGCTCCAGCGGTGTGGACGGCTTGAAATCGCCGATCGAGTTGGCGATCCGGTCCGCGAAACCCAGCCACATCATGGTCCGCTCATGGCCCAGTGAGCCGTTGGCCACCTTCCAGCCGCCGTTGAGCGGGCCGACGAGGTTCTCGGCAGGCACCCGCACATCGGCGAAGAAGACCTCGTTGAAGTCCTTGTTCTCCTCGCCGGTGAGGTCGGCGAACGGACGGCACACCACCCCTTCCGTATCGGTCGGGATGATCAGCACGCTGATGCCCTTGTGCTTGGGCGCGTCCGGATCGGTGCGCACAAAGGTCAGCAACCAGTCGGCGTCGTGCGCACCCGAGGTCCAGACCTTCTGTCCGTTGACCACGAACTCGTCGCCGTCACGAACGGCCTTGGTGCGCAACGACGCGAGGTCCGAGCCCGCGCTGGGCTCGCTCATGCCCAGCGACGCCGTGCGCTCCCCCTTGAGTACGGGCACCGCCCACTGCTGCTTCTGCTCGTCGGTGCCGAACGTCAGCAGCGAGGCCGCGATGATGTTGACGCCCTGGGGATTGAAGCTGTGATAGATCCGTCGCCGGCACAGCTCCTCCAGGTGCACGAAGCTCTGCAGCACCGTTGCGTTGCGGCCGCCGAACTCAGGGGGTTGCGCCGGCAGCAGCCAGCCGTTGTCGAACAGCAGTCGCTGCCAGTCGCGTGCCCACTGCGGCATGTGCGATACCGACCGCGGACGCTCCAAAGTATCTGCCGCAGAGGGCATGTGCTCGTCGAGGAAGGCCGAGAACTCGGCGCGGAACTCTTCGACGTCGGGATCAAATTCGAGTTGCATCAAACTCCTCGGCGATGAGGGCGCGGTGTTCAGCGGCACCGCCGAGCAGCAGCTCGCCGGCCTTGGCCCGCTTCAGCGCGAACTGAAGGTCGTTCTCCCAGGTGAAGCCCATGGCTCCGAAGGTCTGCAGACCGTGCTGGAAGACCAGTGTCTGGCACTCCCCCGCGCTGGCCTTGGCCATCGCGGCGGCGATCCGGCGCCGCGGGTCATCGGCCGCGATGGTGAGCGCGGCGAAATAGGACAACGCCCGGGCGCGTTCGATCGCCACATACATGTCGGTGGCCTTGTGCTGGATGGCCTGAAACGATCCGATCGGCACCCCGAACTGGTGGCGGCTCTTGGCGTGTTCGAGCGCGAGATCCAGGATGCGTTGGCAGGCGCCGACCGTGTGGATGGCGATACCCATCAACGCAATGTGCCGGGACCGCTCGACCAGGGCCAACGCGGCCGCCGGGTCGAGGTCGAGGCGGTCGGATTCCTCCACCCGCAGCCGGTCGAAGGTCACCTCGGCGACGTGCAGCACCGGATCGAACACATCGCGTCGCCGCGTGCGGACGTCCTGCGGATCGATCACGAACACCCCGGCGGGGGTTACCACGGCGAGTTGTTCGGCACGGTCGCCGTCGAGGACGAACTTCGAGGTGCCGTCCAGTTCCCAGCCCTGCCGGCTCCAATTGGCGCTGACACCTTCGTATATCGCGGCCCCGGCTTTCCCGGCGTCGTACCGCGCGCCGGCCAGCGGCGCGAACTGCGACAGCGTGGCCAGGAAGGGCGTCGGGTCGGTGGCCCGGCCCAGTTCCTCGAGCACGATGGCGAGTTCGACCGCGTTCTCCGGGTCGGTCAGTTCGGTCCAGCCGGCTTCCAGATACGACTTCCACAGTGGCGTCGGATCATCACCCTTTTCCGCGATTCCCCGGACGAGCGACGCCGGGCACTGTTTGCCCACCGCGTCGCGCACCGTTTCCTGCCATAGCCGCTGATCAGAGTCGAACTCCAGAAGCATCTGGCACCTCCCGCCTGCACTAGTTCCGTCCTTGGGAGAATAGCATTCTCATCAAGGGGTTCGACATTCTCGTTTCGACGCTATCTAGTTTCGCTAACTGCCCGCTACGCGACTGACCAGCAGACACTCTCACCAGCGACGATGTAAGCGTTCCGCTGGAGAACAATATTCTTGCTATTGAAGAACAAGGATCTACACTGGGGTTCGAGACGTCGCACTGGGCTGTGCCCACGGCCCGGCCGCAGAGCTGAAGGATGGACCACTGTGAAAGAACTGCAGGACGGTGCGGGCGGTGTCGACTCAGGTGGCGTGATGGTCCCTGTGATCGACACCAGCGTGCACATCTTCGTCGAGTCGAACAAGGACCTTCGCAAGAACTTCCTCAAGGAACCGTTCAGCAGCCGGGGGTTCCCCGACTACGAGATGGACTGGTACGGAGCGCCCGGCGGAGAGTACGCCACCCGCACCACGGGCCCCGACGGGCAGTACCCCGGATCGGATCCTGCGGTCACGGCCAAGCATCTGTTCACCGACCGCGGTGTGGACATCGCGATCCTGCATCCGATGACGCGCGGCATCATGCCCGACCGTCACCTCGGCTCCGCGCTCGCCGCGGCGCACAACGAGATGATGGTGACCCGCTGGCTGGCTCACGACGAATTCGGTGACCGCTTCCGCGGCACCATCCGGGTCAACCCCGACGACATCACCGGGGCGCTGCGCGAGATCGACAAATACAAGGACCACCCGCAGGTGGTGCAACTCGGCATTCCACTGCAGTCCCGCGAGCTCTACGGCAAGCCACAGTTCTGGCCACTGTGGGAAGCCGCCGTCGACGCCGGACTGCCGGTCGCCGTGCACTTCGAGGTCGGCTCTGGTGTCGCACTGCCGCCCACGCCCAACGGAATCACCCGCACCTACGAGCAGTACGTCGGGTTCACGGCGCTGAACTTCCTCTACCACCTGATGAACATGATCGCCGAGGGCGTCTTCGAGCGGTTGCCCGAGCTGAAATTCGTCTGGGCCGACGGTGCCGCCGACATGCTGACGCCATTCATGTGGCGGATGGACTGCTTCGGCCGGCCACATCTCGAGCAAACCCCGTGGGCACCCAAGATGCCCAGCGACTACCTCCCCAACCATGTCTTCTTCGTGCAGGGCGCGCTGGACGGACCCGGTGACGTCGACTTCGCCGGCGAGTGGGCCGGATTCACCGGTAAGGACGACATGGTGATGTACGGGTCCAGCTATCCGCACTGGCAGCTCAACGAGCTCTCGGTGCCGAGCAGCTACAGCGCCGAGCAACGGGACAAGTTGTGCTGGCGCAACGCGGCCGAACTGTACGGGATCCAAAGCCCGGTCATCGCGTCCGCCGCTGGGGCACAGTAGAGGGAACGAGGAGGCACACATCATGACCACCACAGCCAATCCGCGGGTACCTGCCACCGAGCGCATCGCCGTGCGGTGCGTCGACTCCGATGTCCATCCGGCCCCGCGCTCGGGCGAACTCGGCCAGTACCTCCCCGAGCCGTGGCGCAGCAAGTACTTCGGCACCCACAAGGTCGGCGACCAGATCTACTACGACGCCCCCGACTACGCGCATTCCTATGCCATGCGCCTGGACTCGTTCCCTCCTGATGGTCAATTCCCCTGCAGCGACCCCGAACTGGCGTTCAAGCAGCTGATCATGGAGGCCGGCGCGGATATCGCCATCCTGGAGCCCGCCGCCTACCCGGCGCGTATCCCCGAGGCGCAGCACGCCATGTCGATGGCGCTCAACGACTGGCAGGCCCATCACTGGCTGGACCCGCAGAACAACTGGCACGAGCGCTGGCGTGGGTCGATCTGCCTGGCCATCGAGGAGCCCGAGAAGAGCGTCGAGGAGATCGAGCGCTGGGCCGATCACCCCTTCATGTCGCAGATCCTGATCAAGGCCGAGCCGCGTCCGTCGTGGGGCAACCCCAAGTACGACGCCATCTGGGCCGCAGCCACCAAACACGACATCCCGGTCAGTTGCCACCTGTCGCGCAGCCACTACGACGAGCTGCCCATGCCGCCGGTCGGATTGCCCAGCTACAACCACGATTTCATGGTCACCTACTCGCTGCTGGCGGCCAATCAGGTGATGAGCCTGATCTTCGACGGGACCTTCGACCGCCATCCGACGCTCAAGATCGTCTTCGTCGAGCACGCGTTCACCTGGATCCTGCCGCTGATGTGGCGGATGGACGCGCTCTACGAGGCCCGGAAGTCGTGGGTGGACATCAAGCGCAAGCCCAGTGAGTACGTCAAGGACCACATCAAGTTCACCACTCAACCGCTGGACTACCCGGAGGACAAGACCGAGTTGACCCGCGCCTTCGAGTGGATGGAGTGCGAGAAGATCCTGTTGTTCAGCAGCGATTACCCGCACTGGACGTTCGACGACCCACGCTGGCTGGTGAAGCACCTGCCCGAGCATGCCCGCGAACCGATCATGTTCCGTAACGGGATGTCGACCTACCGGAACGTGCCGGAGACTGTGCCGGCACTTGAGGGCCAGGTCCGGGTCTTCTAAACCATGAACAGCGAAACGGAGGCTGGGCGTGAGCCCCGCCTGGCACAAGGACGCGAGCACATTGTCGCCACCGTCGACGAGATACCGCACGGCGCACACAAACTCGTGCCCATCGGCCGCCACGGCGTGGGCGTCTACAACGTCAACGGCACCTTCTACGCCATTGCGAACTACTGCCCGCACGAGGGTGGCCCGTTGTGCTCGGGCCGCGCGCGCGGCCTGAACATCGTCGACGAGAACGTGCCCGGCGACGCAGTCATGGTGCGCGACAAGGAGTACATCTTCTGCCCGTGGCACCAGTGGGGCTTCGAGCTGGCCACCGGCACCACCGCGGTGAAACCGGAGTGGAGCATCCGCACCTACCCGGTGCGGGTCGTCGGCAACGATGTGCTGGTGCAGGCATGACAGCGACAACCGAGACGGGGCCGAGCCTCGAAAACGGTGAGCAGTCCATCGAGATCAACGGCGGCAACGTCGTCTACGAAATCCTGGGCGACACCGGCGAATTCATCGCCCTGACACCGGGCGGCCGGTTCAGCAAGGACATCCCCGGACTGCGGCCGCTGGCCGAGGCGTTGGTGGCCGGCGGCTACCGGGTGCTGCTGTGGGACCGGCCCAACTGCGGCAAGTCCGATGTGCAGTTCTACGGGCTGAGTGAATCACACATGCGGGCCGAGACCTTGTATCAGCTGATCACCGAACTGGGCGTCGGTCCCTGCATCATCCTCGGTGGGTCCGGCGGCGCCAGGGACTCCATGCTGACCACCATGCTGTACCCGGAGATCGTCCGGAAACTGGTGGTGTGGAACATCGTCGGCGGCGTGTACGGATCCTTCGTGCTCGGCGGGCACTACGTCACCCCCAGCATTCTCGCGGTGCGCGGTCTGGGCATCGAGGGACTGCTCAGTGTCCCCGAGTGGCGCGAGCGCATCGCGCAGAACCCGGCCAACCGCCCGCGACTGCTGGACCTCGACCCCGATGCCTACCTCAAGGTGATGCTGCGCTGGCTGAACGCCTATGTGCCGAAGCCCGGCCAGACCATTCCCGGCGTGCCTGACGAGTTGTTCGACAACATCACCGTTCCCACCCTGATCATCCGGGGCGGCGAGAACGACTGGGACCACCCCAAGCGGACGTCCCTGGAAGTCAGCTGTCTGATCAAGGGTTCCACGCTGATCGACCCGCCGTGGCCCGAGGACGCCTGGGAGCGCGCCGGGGAGAGGTTCGCGCAGAGCGGCGGCAAGACGTTCTGTCTGTTCGACACCTGGGTGCAGGCCGCGCCGCCGATTCTGGATTTCCTGGGCTCCCCGGACGCCTCGCGATGACCTCACTGCACCAGGATGCGCACCTCGCTGTTCAGCGATGCCTCCAGCGCGGTGTGAATACGACTCTCCGGCACCCGCGCCAGATCCGCTCGGCGCAGCGTCACCTCGACCACATCCCAGCCCTGTCCGCTGGGATGGCGGCGCACCTGTCCGCTCAGACCGAACCCGGCCAGCACACCGTGCGCGTCGTCATCGGTGCCCCGGCTGACGAAGGTCAGCACGCCGGGCGCCACCTCGGTGCCGAAAGCCTTGCCGCACAACGTGACCACCGTTGTCTGCAGCGCGTCGGCATCGGCGCCGGCCAGCAGCACCTCGACTTCGCGGCGATTGGTCGGCATGACCGAGAGATCGGCATCGACGACCTCCGCGCCGATCGGGCCACACAGTTGCCGGAGCGTCGCCATGCCCTCGGCTAGCTGTGCGGGCGTCAGCCGCCCCGACGGATCCACATCGACGCGCACCACTGCGGTTCTCACGGCCGTCAGCCTAACGGTGGAAAGGACCAGCCGATCATGACAACCACCGCGACCGATCTCAGGGTCGACGTCTGGCCCGGCCTCACACCGCGGCTGCTGCGGCCCGGTTCCGGTCCCGAAGAACTCGTCGACTACGCGAACGCCGGTGGGTATCAACACATCGACGACTCCGACGTCTTGCTGGACGCGGTGGCGGCCGCCGGCCTGCTCGGCCGCGGTGGCGCGGCGTTCCCGCTGGCCGTGAAGCTGACCACCGTGCGGGCCGCCAGGCGCGCCGGTAGGCAGACCGTCGTGATCGCCAACGGCGAGGAGGGCGAGCCGGCCTCGGTGAAGGACCGCTGGCTGCTGCGCCACCGGCCGCATCTGGTGCTCGACGGACTGCGCCTGGCCGCGCTGATCGTCGGTGCCGAGCGTGGCTATGTGTACGTCTCCGACCCGCACGCGGCCACCGCGGTGGAGTCGGCACTCGCCGCCGCGGGCGCGCACCTGGGCACCCTGCAGGTGAGCGTGGTGACCGTCGACTCGTCGTATATCGCCGGCGAGGAGTCCGCGGCGGTGCGGGTGATCAACGGCGGACCGGCCAAACCGACCGACAAGCCACCGCGGGTGTTCGAGGAGGGTGTCGCCGGCCACCCGACGCTGGTGAGCAACGTCGAGACACTCGCGCACCTGCCGTTCATCCTGCGCCACGGCCCGGCCGAGTTCCGTCGGTACGGCACCGAGGCCTCCCCCGGCACCTTCCTGGCCACCATCACCGGCGCCGGACGCCCACCCGCGCTCTACGAGATCCCGCACGGCACCACGACATCGGATCTGCTCGCTCTGCACGGGGTCGATCCCGACACGGTCACCGGTGCGCTGATGGGCGGATATTTCGCCGGCCTGCTCAACCGGTCGATCGTGGACACCACCCTGGACCATGAATCGGTCCGGGCCCTGGGCAGCGGACTCGGATGCGGCGCCGTCGCGATACTCACCGAGGACTGCCCGGTCGCCGTGGCGGCCTCGGTGCTGGCCTACTTCGACCGGGAGAATGCCGGGCAGTGCGGGTCCTGCTTCAACGGGACCGCAGCGATGGCCGCGGTCACCGACGCCCTGCGCGACGGTGCCGCCAGCGCGGAGGACGTGGCCCGGCTGCGCCGCTGGTCGGTGGTGCTGCGCGGACGCGGCGCCTGCGCGACGCTCGACGGTGCGGCCAACGTGGCGGCCAGCCTGCTGGATCAGTTCCCCGAACTCGTGGAAACCCACCTCGACGGCGGTTGCGCCGGCTGCAGCGGGTTTTCGGCCGTGCGTCCCTTCGAAGTTGAGGCGGTGTCATGAGAATCAAACTCGACAGGACCCTGTGCGACGGGTTCGGCATCTGCGCCAAACACGCACCGGAATACTTCTCACTGGACGACTGGGGTTACGCCTGCCTGGAAGGCAACGGCGAAGTGCCCGAACAGGATCGCGATGCGGTCATGCGCGCACTCCTGGACTGCCCGGTGCACGCCATCATCGAGATCCCGGCGGTCAAGCAGGACCAGGATCACGCCGCCGACCCCGCAGCCACAACAGCAAGGAGCTGACTTGTCCGCCATTCCAGGCCGGCCACTGCCCCAACTCACGGTGCAGAACGAGTTCTTCTGGACTTCGGGCGCCGACGGACAGTTACGAATCCAGGAGTGCCAGGCCTGCCAGGCGCTGATCCACCCGCCGGCACCGATCTGCCGGTACTGCCGCAGCCACGATCTGGGCGTGCGGGCGGTATCGGGGAAGGCCACGCTGTCCGGCTTCAGCGTCAACCACCGCTTCGGGTTTCCCGATCTGCCACCGCCGTATGTCATCGCCGAGGTCGCCATCCTGGAGGATCCCCGTGTCCGGCTGACCACCAACATCGTGGACTGCGACGCCGAGGACCTGGAGATCGGCCAGCCCGTCGAGG
>NZ_JBFUKN010000027.1:0-76166 GCF_056400845.1 Mycobacterium sp. P4_H6
GAGCATCCGGGCGTCGACCATATCGGTTTTGTCGGATCGACGCGCATCGGATCGGTGGTAGCGCACGCCGCCGCGGACCGCGTGGCGCCTGTCATCTTGGAACTCGGTGGTAAGTCACCGCACATTGTGTTCCCCGATGCCGATCTGGGTACGGCAACCCAGTACATTGTCAAGGCAATTCTGCAGAACGCCGGCCAGACGTGCTCGGCCGGATCGCGCCTGTTGGTGCACGATGCTGTTCACGCTCAGGTGATCGAATCCCTGCTCGATCGATTCACCCACGTGTCCATCGGTCCCGGAGTCCAAGACAAGGATCTCGGGCCGCTGATCTCCCGCAAACAGCAGGAGCGGGTCCAGGCAATGATCTCCGATGTCACGGTCGGCCACATCCTGTGCGGCGGAGACACTCCGTCGGATGAAGCTCTGGGCGGTGGAGCATATTTCACTCCCACAATCATCGACGACGTCGACCCGGCGGCCACTATCGCGCAGGACGAGATTTTCGGGCCCGTGCTGACCGTCAACACTTTCACCGATGAGGACGAGGCGATCAGTTTGGCCAATGGCACCCAGTACGGGTTGCTGGGTGCGGTCTGGACATCTGACATCTCTCGGGGGCACCGGCTGGCTGCCGAGATCGAAGCCGGCCAGGTCTACGTCAATACGTACGGTGCCGGCGGTGGAGTCGAACTGCCGTTCGGCGGTGTCAAGAAGTCCGGCTACGGACGCGAGAAAGGTTACGAGGCACTCGAGGCGTTCACCGCCACCAAGACCGTCGTCGTCAGGCTGTGACCTGGCGATGCACTGCTGACATCCTCGGTAACCGCGTTCCGCATGAGTGAAGAAGGCATGTGATGTCCGTTCAGTTTTTCAGTATCACCGACGAATCGATAGAGCCGGTCACCGACATCAAGGCTGCCCGGCACCCGAGAAAGTATCGGCTCGCCGTCCTTGCCGACAGTGCGGCCGACGTCGCCTTCCACGCCGGAGGTCTGCTGTGCGATCTCACCCTCAGCGGCTGGGAGGTGACCGTGCTGGTCAGTGCGAATCAGGATCTGCGCGGTCTGCAGATCCTCGGAGTCCGAACTCTTGACCTCGAACACGCACTCAGCGTCTCTGCACGCGGTCCCCAGCCGATGGCCGTGGCCGTGGCGGGAGACCTCTACCGCCACGATCCTCGTGTGCGTCGCGGCGTGCTGAGGGCGCTCGAGCACGGCGCCGTAGACCTCATGATGTGGCAGGCCCCGCAGGAGCCCGAACTCGGCCACCTCGTCGACGCCACCGTGCAGCATCGGATTTCCTCCGCAGCAAGGGCATTCAAAACACAGGCGTTGATGGCGCTCGGCGCATCGGTCGCCGGTCACGCCGGTGCCGAGATGTTCTGCAGTACGGAACTCGTGGCGTGCCGTGCCGTGGTTATGGCGACGTAGCTCGTTCGGAACACCAAGAGAGAGGAAGTCGAGATCGACACATGTTGGGACACCACGGTAGTACCGGACCAGAGCGGTCGCGTCGCGATCATCACCGGAGCCAACAGCGGGATCGGGCTGGAGACCGCCAAGGTGCTGGCCGCCCGCGGAGCCCATGTGGTGCTGGCGGTGCGGGACCTGACCAAGGGTGCCGATGCCCGAGCACGGATTCTTGACGCCGATCCTCGCGCCGCGGTATCGCTGCAGAAGTTGGATCTTGCCTCGCTGAGTTCCGTGCGAGCAGCGGCCGACACTCTACGATCGGACCACCCGCGTATTGATCTGCTCATCAACAATGCCGGCCTGATGTTCCCCCCGAAGGGCGCCACCGCCGACGGGTTCGAACTGCAGTTCGGCACCAACCACCTAGGCCACTTCGCACTGACCGGTCTCCTCTTGGACCGGCTCTTGCCCGTGGCGGGCTCACGGGTGGTCACCTTGAGCAGCAACGGCCACAAGTACGGGGCCGCAATCCAGTTCGATGACTTACAGTTCGAGAACGGATACTCGGCCGGCAGGGCCTATGGCCAATCCAAACTAGCCAACCTGTTGTTCACATACGAGCTCGACCGTCGCCTTGCCGCCCACTCGACCACGGTAGCTGTTGCTGCACATCCCGGTGCCGCCAGGACCGAGTTGACCCGTCATACCCCGTCGCGATTCCGGTGGTTGCAAAGTCTGGCGACCAAGTATCTCTTCCAGAGCGCACCGATGGGCGCCCTACCGACACTGCGCGCCGCTACCGACCCTGGCGCGTGTGGCGGACAGTACTACGGGCCGTCAGGATTCCTGGGTCAGCGCGGGTACCCCGTGGTCACCCAGTCCAACTCCAACTCGCACGACGTTGTCGTGGCACGCAAGCTTTGGAAGGTATCGCAGGATCTCACCGGGGTCGTGTATCCGTTGTGAGCGCCCCGGCGCTGGTTCTCGTCCATGGTGGCATGCAGGCTTCCGACAGCTGGGACTTGACTGTTGCCGAGATCGCCCGCCTCGCACCCGATCTCCGTGTACTCGCCGTGGACCTTCCGGGGCGCCCACGTAACCCTGCTCCGCCGCCCTTAGTCAGCATCGCAAGCTGGGTGGCATCGGTGGTCGCCGATGTCGAGCAGGCCGGCTTCGACGAGATCGTCCTCGTCGGCCACTCTCTGGCCGGGGTCACCGTACCTGCAGTGGTGGCCGCGTTGGGGTGGCCGCGAGTCCGGGAAATGATCCTGGTGGCCGCCTTCGTTCCTCCAGCAGGACAGGCGGTGGTCGATGCAGTGCGCGGGCCGCTGGCACGCTACGCCCGCTGGGGTGCCCGACGAGACAAAGCCGGGGCGATCCCCTGGATGGCTGCCCGCTGGCTGCTGTGCAACGGGATGAGCCCGCTACAACGCAACTTCCTTTCCTCTCGACTATGTGCCGAATCGGTTCGGGTGATCGGCGAGACCATCGACCCCGTGGTGCTCCCCCCTGAACTCGTGCGGGCCTGGGTGATGACAACGCGAGATCGAATTCTTCCGCCGCGGGCACAGCGCCGCAGCATAATCGCACTCGGTGGCGTCCACAGCATCGAGTTGATCGATGCGTGCCATCAGGTGATGGTGAGCAACCCACGAGAATTGGCGCACATCCTCGTGCAACGCTGTGAACAGCACACTGGCGACGCCCGTCACTGATGGCCCCTACCACCCACCCTGCAAAGCGCTCAGCGGGGCCGGACGCCATTGAGAAACAACTGGGTACAGAACACAATTCGACGTTCGATCTCATCGTCGTCGAGCACCGCCCCCCACGCCGCACCCAAGGCGAGCCCGCCCACCACGAGACTCAGGAACGATTCGCCAAGCAGACGGGGATCCTCAACGAAGATTTCTCCGGTCGCAGCGTGGCGGCCGAACACCTCAGTCAGAAAGTCGATCGCGGGCAGGGTGCCCTGTTCGTACATCAGTCGGTGCACGTCCGGAAATCGATAGGACTCGGCGTTGAGGATCCGCTGCAGCCGCAAGCCTGCTGGGCTGGTCGCGTTGTTCAACCGAATCCGCGCGACAGCGGTCAAAGTGGCTTCCAGATCGTCTCTCTCGGCGGCGCGCAGTTCGTCGACGGGCACCACCCAACGATCGACAGCCCGCTGCACCACTGCCCGAAACAGCGCCGCCTTGTCGAGGTACCTGGTGTACACGGTCCGCTTGGTCATCCGCACCGAGGCTGCGATCGCCTCGATAGTCGCCAATTCGTAGCCTTTGTCCAAGAAGATCTCCAGCGCCTCGTCGAGGAGTTCTTCATGCCGCTGTTCGGCCTGGGCACGAGTGGGTCGACCAGCGCCGGGGGCCGAGGCAGAGCGCCGCGGCGCGTTCCCCTGCGCATCGTCGAGACCCATCCATGCACTCCTACTAGTAATGAAACGCTGAAGTTGCTATTGTCGCAATCACAGCATAATGAAACGATCCAGGTGTCAATATGGCGTAGCCAAGTTGACCGCACTGGACGGTGTCACGCAAAGGAGTACCCATGGGGTCCGCTATCGACGAGGTTCTGGCACTACGCACCGCAGGCGATCCATACGACGTTTCACCGGACGAAATCCTGCCGCTACAGCTGGACGCGATTCACGAACGGCTGGAGATGCGCGTCGACGACATACCCCTGCTGGCGCGTCGCGCGCAGGACGGCGGCATTACCAAGGTCGCCGAGCGTAGCGATCTCATTCCATTGCTCTTCGCCCACAGCGCATACAAGAGCTACTCCGAGTCGTGGCTGACCGAGGGGCGATGGGACCGGATGGCCAAATGGCTCAAAACCGTATCCACCAGTGCACTGGACGGCTTGGACCTTGACGGAGTCGCCGACATCGACCAGTTCGTCGACCGTCTGGAGTCAGTTGGAAGTTTCGTCACATGCACGAGTGGCACCAGCGGCAAGCCTGCCATGATCGCCTGCTCGGCCGAAGACCTCGACACCGCCTCACAGTCCAACGTGACCGGCCTGTCCTGGGCCACCGGCATCGCCCCGGCCGGCGACCGCAAGCTGTTCGGACTGGGACCGCGCACCAAGGTCGAGCGCAACGAGCGCACACGCTTGGCCCTGATCGAAGCCTTCTCCTCAGAAGCCGATTCCTACCAGTTACCGCTGGAACCCATCGGCATCGGATCGATCATGGGCATGATCGCCTTCCGCCGTCGCGTTGCCGAGGGCGACGCAAGTCCGTCCGAAGTGGCTGCTTTCGAAGAGCTCAGCACCTCCCGTCAAGCGTCGATGGACGCCGCGGTCGCAGCAGCCGTCGATGAGCTGATCGCCAGCCGCGACAAGAAGCTGCTCCTCACCGGAATGTTTGCCTCGCTCTACCAAATTGCGGAGGGAGTCCGCGCCAAGGGCTTCAGCGGCAAAGACTTTCAGGACGACACCGGACTGCTGGTCGGTGGTGGCCTCAAGGGTGCCGCGCTTCCGGAGAACTATCGTGAACACATCTTCGAGACCTTCAACATCCGAGAGGACAAGGTCTACCACTTCTACTCGATGCAGGAGATCAACTCTCCGTTCCCGAAGTGCGCCGCAGGTCGGTACCACGTCCCACCGTGGGTGATGACCCTGCCGCTCGACGAGCCTGGCGAGAAGCTGCTCGACGTTTCCGGTCCGGTCCAAGGCCGCGCGGCCTTTTTCGACATCTCACTCGATGGACGCTGGGGCGGAGTGATCTCCGGAGACCGTGTCGACGTCGATTTCGCGAGATGTCAGTGCGGACGTCACGGTCCCACCATCGGGCCTGACATCACCCGCTACGCCGACCTTGGCGGCGACAAGATCAGCTGCGCCGGCACCATCGACGCCTACGTGCGAGGAGAAGCATGACCGCCACCGAGACCCTCTTCGCGCCATTCTTCATTCGAGGCGCCCTTGTCGAGGGCACCACAAGCACTCACCGTTCGCGTGATCTGGGCGTCGACTTCTCCACGCCCGAAATCGATCTCGATGCGCTTGTCACCCCAAGGTCGGATCTGCCACCGCTGTTGGACGTGAAGCTCGATGAGATCATCGACTTTCTGGTCGAAACCGGGCGACGGCTGGCGCTCGACGACAACCCCCACATGCAACGCTGCCTGGATCTGGTGGCCGCGACCAACCCGTTGCCGCGGCGCGTTGTGGAGAACCTCTACCGCACCGCGCCAGCCATGCTCGAAGGCAATGCCCTTCGCAGCCAGGTCGAGGCGAACTTCGCCGACCCCAAGGTGCTCGACGGTTGGGTCAGCCGCACCGACGCCGCCGGCAATACCGGCGCCATCCGCGCGTTTCCACCTCGGATGGTGCACATGCTCGCCGGGAACGCCCCCGCCGGGTGCATCGCGTCCATCGCCCAAGGCGCTCTGGTCAAAGCGATCAACCTTTTCAAGATGCCCTCATCGGATCCGTTCACGACGGTTGCGGTACTGCGCACCATGGCCGAGATCGACCCGAGCCATCCCATCGTGCGGTCGATGTCTGCGGTGTACTGGCCCGGCGGCGATGAAACCGTCGAACGGACCATTTACCGCCCCCAGTTCTTCGACAAGATCGTCGCGTGGGGCGGCGGCCCTGCCATCCAGAACGTCATCAAGTATCTGGGCCCCGGCATCCAGCTGGTCTCCTTCGATCCCAAATCGTCGATCTCGATGGTCGGCCGGGAGGCCTTCGCCTCCGAGGAGACCTTGGCCGATGCGGCCGAACGCGTGGCGGCCGACACTGCCATCTTCAATCAGGAGGCGTGCTTGGCAAGCCGCTTCGTGTTCCTGGAAGCTGAGCCACCGCAGGCCGAGCGGTTCTGCAACGCACTGGTGGCGCGTCTCGGCGTCGACCGCCTGTTCGGGTCGGCCGTCGCTCCGCTACCGCCGTCGGAGATCCGTGACGAGATCGAGGTCATGCAAGCCATGGGCGACGAGGTCAAGATATTCGGGCGCCTCGACGGACACGGCATCGTGCTCCTATCGGATCGTCCCGTGGACTTTCATCCAGCCAACAAGACCTCGAACGTGGTCATCGTGAACTCACTCGACGACGCGGTGAAGTACGTCAATGTCGCCACCCAGACCATCGGCGTCTATCCCTACGAACGCAAGGCGCAGTTGCGCGACAAACTGGCAAGCGCCGGCGGACAACGAGTATGCCGAGTGGGCACCGCGAACGGTCACGT
Source organism: Mycobacterium sp. P4_H6 (assembly GCF_056400845.1). Taxonomy (NCBI): domain Bacteria; kingdom Bacillati; phylum Actinomycetota; class Actinomycetes; order Mycobacteriales; family Mycobacteriaceae; genus Mycobacterium; species Mycobacterium sp. P4_H6. The sequence goes on from NZ_JBFUKN010000027.1 coordinate 6,613, forward strand.
CGAGGGCAGCCCACACGACGCGATGTATCCGCTGTCCCGCTTCGTGCATTGGATGGGCGATGACGACATCATGACCTCGGACTCAAACATGGCGGTGGAAGAGGGTCTCGAAAGACCGAATGACGCCTGATGAATCGTCAAAGGCTCGGAAGAACATCCGGGCGGGTTGGAAGGCTGCAGGAGTTCCTGCAGATCAAGAACATCCGTATCGGTCTGAGCTGAGCCGTCGCGTCAGTATTGATCGATCGATCGATTGCACTGTTACAATTCGCCATGCTCTACACGCTGCACGGCGGGCGTCTGCGCAGCCGATCGTCGCGGGGCGACTGAGTGACGACCGCCCGCACACCCAAGACACCAGATACCGGCGCCCGGTTCAGGCTCATCGAGGCCACCGCGAAACTCATGCGAACCGAGGGTTACGCAGCCGCCACTTCTCGGCGGGTGGCTGCTGAAGCCGGCGTGAAACAGGCGCTGGTCTACTACTACTTCCCCACGATGGACGACCTGTTCGTCGAGGTACTCCGCGCTGGCGCCGACGCCTCGCTCGAACGGATGCGTGCCGCGCTGGCCGACGCGGATCCGTTGCGGACGCTGTGGGAGATGAACAGCGACTCCCGGCTGACCGGCCTCAATACCGAGTTCATGGCACTTGCCAACCATCGCAAAACAATCCGCACTGAGCTTCGTGCCTACGCGGAACGGGTCCGCGATATCGAGACCGCCGCCGTCACCGTCGCGCTGCGCGCCAGGGGCGTGGACCTCGACAGGTTTCCGCCGGTGGCCGTGTCGATGCTCATCGCCCAGACCGCACGCAGCCTGTGTAACGAGGACGCGGTCGGCGTCACACTCGGGCACGCTGAAATGCGTGCCTTCGTCGATGCCCAGCTTGCGATGTTCGCCGAGGCGTCGAAAGCCGCGCCATCCGACGGTGCGCCACACCCTGGCGGATAGCACTCGCGCTAGACCGCCAAGCGCTCACGCAACCAAATGCTTTGTGCGCGAACGAATTTCCGCGCAACCTCCGTCTGCGGCGCGATAGCGTCGAAGCCGTGGAAGGCCCCTGGCACGGTGCACAATTCGGTGTGCACGCCTGCGGCTTTCAGCCGATCGGCGTAGCGCACCGCCTCGTCGTGGAGCACATCGACAGTTCCCACCCCGATCCAGGACGGTGCAAGGCCGTGTAGATCTGTCTGCCGGGCCGGCGCGACCCCGTCCGGGTCTGCGTCGCCGAGATAGGCAGACCAGCCCAGCCGGTTGCTCGCCGCGTTCCACAGCCGACGGGTGCCGGGATCCGGATCTGGACGGCACCCAGTCCGGTCGTCGAGCATCGGGTAGATGAGAACTTGTGCAGCCAAGCTGATCTCACCGCGATCCCGGATACGAAGTGCCAATGCGGCGGCGAGTCCTCCGCCCGCGCTGGCGCCGGCCACGGCAATCCTCGCAGGATCCACATCGGCATGGTCTGCCAGCCAGGACAACGCCTCGTCACAGTCGTCCAGTGCCGCCGGATACCGGTGTGCCGGAGCCAGCCGGTAGTCCACCGCAGCCACCGTCGCCTCGGTGTCGGCGGCCAGACGTGCGCACAACGCGTCGTCCATCCGCGCGTCGCCGAGCATGAAGCCACCACCGTGAATCCACAGCACCGCGCTGCCGTTGTCGCCGTACGGCGGCCGGTGCACGCGCACCGCGACACCGGAATCCAAGGTGGCGGTGTGTAGCCCAGCGGGTGCACGACGCGCCCGGATCGCGGGAATGCGCCGGAACAGCGACAGTGTCCGTGGCGTCACCAGCGTCCGGGGCAGCACCCTGGCGTATCTCCGGAGTTCGGGGTGGAACACCGCCTCGGAGTTCCCGGGCATCAAAAGACCGCCCTACAGCTGGGTGTAGACGGCCTTGGTGTGCAGATAGCTCTCGATTCCTTCCCTGCCCCACTCGTAGCCCCACCCCGACTGCTTGTATCCGCCGAAGGGCATGGCCGGGTCAAAGACCATCTGGCAGTTCAGCGATACCGTGCCGGATTGCAGCCTCTTCGCCAGCCGGTGGGCCCGGCCGATCTCCCGGGTCCAGACGGTCGCCGCCAGCCCGTAGTCGGAGTTGTTTGCCAGCGCAACAGCTTCGTCGTCATCATCGAACGGCAGGACGGTGACGACCGGTCCGAAGATCTCTTCCTGGTAGAGCCGCATCTGCGGATCGACGTCGGCCAGGACGGTGGGGTGCACGAAGTATCCCCGCCGGTCCAGGCGGTGACCGCCAGTCACAACCTCGACGCCGTCCCGCTTGCCCTCGTCGATGAATCCCATCACCCGACTGAGCTGCTTGCTGCTGATCAGTGGGCCGATCAGGGCGTTGTCGTCGGTGGGACCACCGAGTTGCAGTGAATTGGCAATGCCCGCAATGCCTTCCACCACCTGCTCGTAGACACCTCGCTGGACGAACACGCGCGAGCCGGAGATGCAGCCCTGCCCGGAGTGGATGAAGATTCCCATCGCTGCCATGGTGATCGCCATGCTCAGATCGGCGTCGTCATAGATGAGCACCGGCGATTTGCCGCCCAGTTCCAAGGTGACGCGCTTGAGATTTCCCGTCGACGCGGCCACGATGCGCTTGCCGATCTCGGTCGAACCGGTGAAGGCGATCTTCTCGACGTCGGGGTGCTCGGTCAGCGCCGCCCCGGCGGTGTGGCCGTATCCTGTCACCAGGTTCACCACGCCCTCGGGCACTCCCGCTTCAGCGAGGATGCGCATCAGCAGCAGTGCCGACAGCGGCGTCTCCTCGGCCGGTTTGACAACGCTGCTGCATCCCGCCGCCAGGGCCGGCGCCAACTTGGTACAGGCATTGAAAACTGGCCCGTTCCAGGGAAATATCAGCCCGACGACGCCGTAGGGCTCCTTGAGGGTGTACCCGTGCATCGTCGAGTGGGCACCGGTGATGCCCCCGGTCATCTGGATGTCGTGCGCTATGCCGTTGACCTTGGTGCACCATCCGGCGTAGTACCGGAAGATATCGGCTCCCGTGGCCATGATCATGTGCGCCTGGTTGTACGGCATGCCGGTGTTGAGCGAGTCGATCTGTGCGAGATCCTCGGCATGTCTGTCGATCAGATCCGCGATCCGCCACATCACCTTGGCGCGCTCGTTGCCCGGTGTGCCCTTCCAGACCTCCGCATCGAAGGATGCCCGGGCGCGTGCGACTGCCTCGTCCACGGCCGCGGCGCCACCGTCGGTGAACTCGGCAATCTGCTCCTCGGTGGCCGGATCGATCACGGGTATCACGTCTCCCGCGCCCGGTCGCTCACGGAGCTCGTCGAGTACTGCCTGCAAGGTCATGCGTGTCCTCTCCTCGTGCGCGGCGTACTCATCCGGCCGACGGTGTGTACTCGATGCGCAACTGCGTCAGCCCGCGTAGCAGAAAGGTCGGTTCATAGGTGTAGTCGCGGCGGTCCGCCGGGCCATGTACCGACTCGTCGATTCGGATGTCGCTCATCCGATCCAACATCCGGCGCACAGTGATCTGCCCTTCGACCCGGGCGAGCGGAGCGCCGGCGCAGGTATGGATCCCTCTGCCGAATGCGATGTGTTCGCGCACGTTCTTGCGGTCGGGCCGGAACTCGTGCGGATCCTCGAACTTCCGTGGATCCCGGTTGGCCGCTCCCAGGCAGAGCATGACGATCGTGCCCGCCTTCAGATGCACGCCACCGAGCGTGGTGGTCCTGCGGACCAGCCGGAAGTCGATCTTCGTCGGGGCATGCATCCGCAGAGCTTCCTCGATGAATGTCGGGATTCCCCCCGGATTGTCACGAAGCGCCTGCTGGTACTCCGGTCGGTCGCCAAGGGTCTGCACCGCGGCGCTGAGCAGCTTGGTAACGGTTTCCTGGCCGGCGGCGAACAGGAACGTCGCCGGTTTGGCCACCTCGATCAGTTCCGGCGTCGATCCGTCCGGGTAGAGCGCGGTGGCCATTCCCGAAAGCACGTCATCCTGTGGCGCCCGGCGGCGTTCGGCGAGGTACCCGACGAACCTGTCATCGAGGTATTGCAGCGGGTCCAGCCCGACCGGCTCGCCGTCGAGCGCGCCCACCCGGTTGCCTTCGGGCCGTTCGGCACCGAGCGCTGCCAGGAACTCCGGGCGGTCCTCGGCTGGGACGCCGAGCAGGTCGATGATCGCCGACGTGGCGAACGGTTTGGCGTACTCGGTCAGGAACTCGCAACGCCCCTTGTCGATGATGGCGTCGATGGAGCTGTCCACCAACTTCCACATGTACTCTTCGTTCTCTTTGAGCCGCCGGGGTGTCAGCAGCTTGCTGAGCAACGACCGCGCCTTTTCGTGCGCCGGCGGGTCCATCACCACCATGTGCTCGTAGATCGGGAACAGGTGCCGGTGGGCCTCGATCTGTTCACTGATGTCGTCGCCCTCGGGCGTGAACGGCAATGGCGGGAACGGGCCGCCGATGGCGTTGACCGCCGAGAACGATTCGTGGTCCTTGAACGCCGCCATCACTTCCTGATAGCCCGTCACCGCGTAGACACCGAAGTGCGGCTCGCGGGTCACCGGGCCTTGCTCACGCAGGTAATCCCAATATTCGTATGGGTTCTGGCTGACGTCCGGGTCGGCGAAGAAGTTGACGGTTGCGAGATCGGTCATGGGACGGGTTGTCCTTTCGGGTCGTCGATGAGGCTGATCGCCCCACGTGGGCAGGCGTCGATGGCTGCGCGGACCTGCTCCCACAATTCGTCGGTGGGCTGCGTGACGCATTCGGCGACGTCGTCGTCCGAGAGATCGAAGACCTCGGGAGCTGATTCCACGCAGAGCGCATGCCCCTCGCACAGACGCGGGTCGACCCACAGTCGTTTCCGCACGGTCATGTCCTGCCACCTCGCAGCACCGGGATCCACCATCCTTGATCGATCGATCAGCTTCACTGAGTGCGCCATGCCTATCACGCTGTCCGGTTGGTGGTCAATCACCACCGATGTACGCCACGACGACGCTGGTTGACAGTCTCCCAGATCGATGCCACGCTTCCTGATCGATCGACAAAATTGGTCGATCGATCGACGCACAGAATCGAGGTGGCCACATGGGTACAGGCCGAGTCGAAGGCAAGGTCGCCTTCATCACCGGCGCCGCGCGCGGTCAGGGTCGCAGTCATGCGGTCCGACTGGCCGAGGAGGGCGCCGACATCATCGCGGTGGATGTCTGCGGTCCGATCAGTGCCGACAGCCAGATCGCACCGTCGAGCCCCGACGATCTGGCGCAGACCGCCGACCTCGTCAAGGGACTGAATCGCCGAATCGTCACCGCCCAGGTCGACGTACGCGACTTCGATGCCCTGCAGTCCGCGGTGGACAGTGGCGTGGAACAGTTGGGCCGTCTCGATATCATCGTTGCCAATGCCGGCATCGGCAACGGCGGTCAGACGCTGGACAAGACCAGCGAAGCCGACTGGGACGACATGATCGGCGTCAACCTCTCCGGCGTCTGGAAATCGGTCAAAGCCGCTGTACCGCATCTGATCTCCGGCGGCCACGGCGGATCGATCGTGCTGACCAGCTCGGTCGGCGGCCTCAAGGCCTACCCGAACACCGGTCACTACATCGCGGCCAAGCACGGTGTCATCGGCCTGATGCGCACCTTCGCCGTGGAGCTCGGCCAGCATTCCATCCGGGTCAACGCCGTCTGCCCTACCAATGTGAACACACCGATGTTCATGAACGAAGGGACGATGAAGCTGTTCCGCCCCGATCTGGAGAACCCGGGCCCCGACGATCTCGCCGTCGCGGCGCAGTTCATGCACGTTCTGCCGGTCGGCTGGGTGGAACCGGTCGACATCAGCAATGCCGTGCTGTTCTTGGCATCCGATGAATCACGTTACGTGACAGGACTTCCCGTGACGGTCGACGCAGGGAGCATGCTCAAGTAGAAGAGGGCAGCGCGGCGATCAGCGCAGCAGTCACCTCGGCGGTCGATGCCGTACCTCCGAGATCTGCTGTGCGCGTGCCTGGCTCAGCGAGGGTCGCGGCCATGGCGGTCATCACGTCATCGGCTGCGGTGGCGTGCCCGAGATGTTCGAGCATCAGCGCCGCCGACCAGACCGCACCGATGGGGTTGGCGATACCTTGTCCGGCGATGTCCGGTGCAGATCCGTGGACGGGTTCGAACATCGACGGGTTCTGCTTCGTCGGATCCAGGTTGGCCGACGGCGCAATGCCGATCGAACCTGCCACGGCGGCGGCCAGGTCGGAGAGGATGTCGCCGAACAGGTTTGACGCGACCACCACATCAAAACGCTGCGGCTGCAGGACGAACTTCGCCGCCAACGCGTCGATGTGCTCGCTGTCGAGCCGGACCTCCGGGTAGCGCGCCCCACGCTCGGCAACGACCTCATCCCAGAACGGCAGGGTGTGCACGATGCCGTTCGATTTCGTCGCCGACGTCACGTACTTACCGCGTGTCATCGCGAGCTCGAAGGCAAAGTCGGCGATCCGACTGACCCCGACCCGAGTGAAAACCGATTCCTGGACCGCCATCTCGTCGGGGAACCCGCGGTTCAGCCGACCACCGACCTCGCTGTACTCCCCCTCGACATTCTCGCGGACGACGACGAAGTCGACGTCGTCGGCGCCGCGCAGTGGGCTCTGCACACCGGTGAAGACCTTGATCGGCCGCAGGTTGACGTACTGCCGAAAGGCCCGGCGGATCGGGATCAGCAGCCCCCACAGCGAGACGTGGTCGGGTACCCCGGCCCAGCCGACCGCACCCAGGAAGATCGCGTCGAACTCGCGGAGTGTCTCGATGCCGTCGGCGGGCATCATCGATCCCTCGCGCTCGAACCGCCGGCAGGACCAGTCGAACTCGCGGTATTCCAACGAGATCCCATGCCGCGCGGTGACCACGTCCAGCACTTCTCGGGCGGCGTCGATCACTTCGCCACCGATGCCGTCGCCCGGGATGACGGCGATGCGCTGCGCGTTCACGCGCCGAGTCCCAGCACCGCGACCATCGCCGGCAGGAGCAGCACGATGAGGATGGCTCCGGCGATGTCGAAGGTCACCCCGGAACGGATCATGGTCGTGATCGGCACCGCGCCGGAGCCGTAGACGATGGCGTTCTGCGGCGTGGAGACCGGCAGCATGAACCCGAACGATGCTGCGAAGGTGGCGGCCAGGGCGGGCACGAAGGGGTTGACGCCGGCGGCCACCGCGATCGGGATGATGATCGGCACCACCACCGCGGCCGAGGCGGTGTTGCTGGTCGTCTCGGAGACCACGATGGCCAGCAAGACGGCGAAGATCGTGATGGCCACGACGCTCGTCAGGCCCAACGATTCTGCCACCGAGTCACCGATGGTCTCGGCGAGCCCGGTGTCGGCCAGCAGTGAACCGAAGATGATGCCGGTGCCGAACAGCACGATCGTGCCCCAGTCGATGGCTGCGGCATCCTTCCACCGAAGGGTGAACTCGCGCTGTTCCCAATCGGTGGGCAGCAGGAAGAGCAGTGCCGCGCCGAACACCGCGACCGTTCCTTCGTCCAAACGGTCGCTGACCGCCGTGTAGACGTCGGAATCGTTGCCGAAGATCAGTGCGATGATGCCGGGCAGGATCCACAGCGACACCGTGATGCCGAACGCGACCAGGGTGTTCTTCTCGGCGCGGGACAGATTGCCCATCTCGGCGCGTTGTTCGGCGATGTAGTCCGACACCCCTTCGATGCGTTTGAGCTCGGGCTTGTTCAACGTGATCAACACGACGGCCAGCACCACGAACATCGCCAGGCAGATGGGTGCCGCCATGACCATCCACTGACCGAAACTGATCTTCTCGCCGGTGGCCTCTTCGATGAGTCCACGCCCGATCAGGTTGGGCGGGCTGCCGACGGGAGTCAGCAGCCCACCGACACTGGCCGAGTAGGCGAGCATGAGCATCAGCGCGGCGCCGACCCTCAGGCGCAGCGGGTCAAAGTCGTCGGCGACCTTTCCCTGCACCTGAAGGATTTTCGCGATGACCCCGAGGATTCCGATGGCCGTGGGCAGCAGCATCGCGACCGTCGCGGTATTGGACACGAACGCCGACAACAGACATGTGATGGCGCCGAACGCGACGATCACACCGGTGGTGGACTGTCCGACGCGCGGCAGCGCGAGGATCTTGAACGCGAACCGACGAGCCAGGCCGTGCTTGAGCATCGCCTGGGCGAGGATGAACGCGCCGATGAAGGTGAAGACGGTCGAAGAGCCGAAGGGCCCGAGCACATCGTCGGCCGGTGCGACGCCCAGGAAGACGATGACGGCGACGCCCAACAGCCCGCCGATCGGGATGGGGACGGCTTCGGTCACCCACAGCACGATGACGCCCAGCAGCACGCCCGCAAGCGTCTGCTGCTGAGGCGGGATGTTCATGGGCAGCACCAGGAAAGCGACCGCCACCACCGGCGCGAGGAACAGGCCGACCGTGCGCCGCCCCTTCTCGAAGCGCTCCTCGCCCGGGCTGAGCCGCTGTTCACCGAGACTGCGGTAGGTGGATCCGCCCATCAGGGCAGCGTCGACGTCGGTCTTTTTCGCAGAGTGCTCTGTGGTCATGGCCTCTCCCCGCATCGAGCCCACGCCATGTGACGCAGGTCACCGAACCTGATTACTCAGTGGTGCCCGTTCTGGACGCGGGGTAATCGTGAAAGCGGGCCGCGTCTGCTCAGCGGTTCCGGGTATGGGCGCGCCGGCGCACGAGCTTGCCGAACTCGACAGTGGATTTGCGCACCGACTCGAACTCGAGCGAGACCAACAGGGTGTCCACCATGGCGAACGGCAGGGTGGTGGCGACCGCGCCGCGGCCGTACTCGATATGCCAGGAGCCAGGGTGGATCGTCAGGCCGCGGGCGTGGCCGCGCTCCAGGCAGGTGCCGTGGCCCGGCAGCAGGGGCGGCAGCGGTGCGGTGTCATCGGAGTCCAGGTCATAGGAGTCGATCTGGCCGGCGAGCAGGAACTTGTGGATGTCGACATGCTTGTATCGACCCGAAAAGCCCTGTGTGCCAGTGGGTGAACCGAAGATGACGACGTACTCGCGGGGACTGAAGTACAGGAAGCGGACCTTTCCGAGCACCCCGCCGGCCTTGCTGCCGACCCATCGGCCCGGCAGCGGGTCGATCAGATCCGGGTACGCCCGCGAAAGCTGCCGCAGGGCTTCGGGAATGAGATCCGCGCTGCCACTTCCGGCGACCTGTGCGGCGACGCCGGCCAGCACGGCGGGATCGATCTTGTACTTCATCACCCGGACTGTAGGCGCAGATGACCGGGTCAGGAACGGATATCCGAGACGATGCGTTCCAGGGTGCGCCGACACCCCGCGCTCATCGCCGGGCTGCTCTGCACGTAGTACCAGACCACCCCCATCGCCTGTTCGAAAGCCCAGGCCCGCCCGCGCTCCCACTCGGCGTCGTCACTGCCCAGACGATCCCGCAGGACTCGACGCGGCGCGGCATCGAAGAGGTGCCAGGCGCTCACCAGGTCGAGGGCCGGGTCGGCCGCCCCCAGACCGCCGACGTCCAGCACACCGACCAGACGTTCCTCCGCGAACAGCAGGTTGGGCGGGATGAGGTCGCAATGGCTCATCACATCGGGGGTGTCGCCGCGCGGCAGATCGCGCATCTCCGCCCAGACCGCGCGCAGCGTGGCGACATCGAGCAGCCCCTCACTGTGGGCCAGGCACTCCTGTATCCACTCGTCGTGGGACAGCAGATCGCCGCCGCGCCCGTCCCCGTTGTAGGTCCGCCCGCGAGCATCCAGGGTTCGGACGGCGGCGATGAAATCCCCGATATCCGTGGCGAACGCCGTCGAATCACGGTGGCTGTCCGCGGTGGCCGGCACACCCGGTACCCAGGTGTTGACCAGCCAGGGCAACGGATAGCCGGCTCCGGGGACACCGAGCGCGACCGGCCGCGGCGTGGCGAACCGGGTGCGGCCGGCCAGTTCTTCGGCCGCGGCCGCCTCGGCGTGCAGGTGCGCGTGCACCGCTTCGGCACCGTCGTCGGCCAGCAGCGGGAGGCGCGCGACGAAGTCGTCGCCGATCCGGAAGATGGCATTGACGGTGCCGGGACTCGGTACCGGCCGGACGGGCAGATGCTGCCACTGCGGGAACTGCTCGGCGACGAGACGCCGCACCGTGGCCGATGACACCGACAGCTGGCCCGGGTGCATGTCCACGGTCGCAGCGTCGCACGTCCGGCGGGTGCCGGCGAGCGATTTTCGGCCAGTGCGGTGCGCCGGCCCGGACTCCCAGACATCGTTTTGATGTCCGGACATTCCAGTGCTCGACTAGGCTGCGGACGGTGGGGATGAGCACGGAGGGGGCGGTGGGCGTTTCTGTGCCTGTTCCATGTCGGCCGTCCTCATGACGGCGCCCAGCTGGCAAGACCCCCGCCACCCCGATCACTACCACTGGATGACCTCGCGCCTCGACGCCCGCGGCGCCCGTGTGGCGACGTCCCGATTCATCGCCGCGTGGATGATGATCGGCGGCCTGGCCCCGGCTCTCATCCTGTTCGGCTCCACCAACTCCTCACAGTGGCCGCTGCGCGCAGCCGGTGCCGCGATCACCGTCGTCAGCATCCTGCTCGGCCTGTTCTGGTTGCGCGGCGTCTGGCCGACCAAACGCCAGTCGACGGCCTGCGTGATCGTCGGGACGGCGCTGGGGGTCGCCACGTGTCTGCTGATGCCGCACCCTCTGCTCGGGCTGATGGGCGCTGCGGTGTTCTCCGCCGTCGCGACGTACGCCACGGTGTTCCATACCGGGCAGTTCGTCGCCTACGTACTCGCCGCTGCAGGAACCGTCATCGGCGTCACCGGGTACTGGCTCGGGCGCACCGACCCGGCGGTGGCGCTCGGCCTGAGCCTCACCATCGCCCTGAGCATCGTGTTCATGACCTTCGTGGTGCGCGCCCTCATCGGCCTCATCGACGCGGATATGTTCACCGGCGCCATCGAACCCATCACCGGACTGCTCAGCCGGGAAGGCTTCGACGACGGCGTGGCCATCACCATCGCGGCGCGCGGCCGCACCGATGACCGCTATCTGGTGATCGTCGCGATCGAGCTGGACAGTTTCGGCGCCGTCACCGAGATGGCCGGCGACGGCAGGGCCCGGCAACTGCGGGTGCTGATCGCGCAGATGCTGCGGGAGACGGCGCGCCGCGACACCGTGCTGGCCCATACCGCCGATGCCGAATTCGTGCTGGCCGACGTCTTCAACACCCGCGCCCCCGATCCGTTGTGCGAACGGATCAATGCCGGCGTGCCCGCCACCGCCCGCGAGCTCACGGCGAGTGTGGGGGCCGTGGTCACGCCGCTGGGACCGCTGTCCGCGATGGCGCCCACCGACGTCACCGCCGCGCTGCTGAAGATCGCCGGCGAGGCCGTGCAGACAGCCCGGAAGAACGGCGGGAACCAGCACCGCATCGTCTACGTGCAGGAACTCTGTAGGTAGCCAACCTGGGTGGCGTTTGTCCGCGCATCGACCAGGCACAACCGTGGCATTGCCATCGAGATGTCGGCCGGGTTCTGCCATCTAGATGTCGAATCCTAGAACCAGACGGTTGGCCAGGGTTTGGGCGTAAACACCGTTGCGTTGCGCCCCATTCGCGATGTGTCGAGACTCTACAATCACAGCAAATTGGCGGGGGTCCACACATGACGGTGAAGATAGGTGCCGGTGATGAGAGCCGGTCAGCATCGAGTAACTCCTTGCGCCTGCAGATTCTGGGTCCGCTGCGGCTTTGGCGGGGCAACGACGAGCTTGATCCCGGACCGCGTCAGCAGGCCTACCTACTCGCGCTGCTCCTGGTCCGGCCACGCCGACCGACCAGTACCTCTGAGCTGATCGAACTGATGTGGGGAGACGCGGCCCCCGCCAGCGCAGTCAATGTCCTTCACAAATACATCGGTGCGCTGCGGCGGATCATGGAACCCGCGCTCCTGCCTCGCGACACCGGTTCACACCTGGTCCGGAGAGGAGACGGGTATCTGTTTGTCGTTGGCTCCGCCATGCTGGACGTGGTTACCTTCCACGACCTAGTCGAGGCCGCGAGGATCGCGCTTAGCGAGCAACGGCACGAGGCTGCACTCGACGCGTACGCCGAGGCACTCCGACTATGGAACGGACCCGCTGGTGACGGACTGGCATCGGCTTCGGCAGCACAGGCGATCTTCGCCGGGCTGGACATGGAATTCTTTGATGCCTGCGTGACAGCGGCCGACGCTGCCGTCTCGTTGGGCCGACCTGACTCTGTCCTGCCTGCGTTGCACCTGGCCACCAAAATGGCACCGTTACACGAGCCGGTACATGCGAGCCTCATCGCCGCCCTGGGTGCTGCCGGACGCCAAGGCGAAGCGTTGGCAGTGTTTCGGGCGATCCGCAACCGGCTTATTGAAGACCTGGACGTCAACCCCGGCGATGCCCTACAAGCCGCCCATCGACGAGTGCTCCATCAGACCTCACCGCCACCAGCCGGGCCTTCAAACGTCCGGCAACTCGCGGGGCAACCAGCGACACCACTACACACAGGACCGGAACTCAGCATGCCGCCCGTCCAGTGGCTGGTCGGCCGAGCCGAAGAACGCGCACTACTGCACGAGGCGCTTCAGCAGGTGATCGCGGGAGGCACCAGGCTGATGCTGGTGGAGGGCGAGCCAGGGGCAGGTAAAAGCCGCCTGCTCAAAGAGATTGCCATCGACGCCGACAAACAGAATGCACTGGTCATCTGGGGCCAATGCCTTCAAGGCGACGGAACACCTTCGATGTGGCCATGGGTGCGCGTGGTCGGCACAATTGTCGACGATATGGCCCCCGCTGCCCGGCAGAAATGGGTGTCGAGCGAAATCGCGCAACTCCTCGAAATTCGACCGACCGACCTCTCTGAACCGGTGGTTACCGACGGGAACGCCCAGTTCCGCCTCTTCGAGCACGTTGTGGGAATCATCGGCCAGGCCGCGTCCCAACGCCCCCTGGTACTCCTTATCGACGATCTGCACTGGGCTGACGTCGCCTCACTGCAATTGTTCGCCCACCTGTCAGACCGCCTGCCAATCAGCGCCTTGATGATCGGCGCGTTCCGCGACCGCGCCCCCACACCGGGCACCGAACTGGCTCACATGCTCGCCGTCGCCAGCCGAACACCCGCGCACCGCCGTATCCGGCTCGGCCCGCTCACGCCGGGCGAGGTCGCCGAGATTTTCCGCCGCGAAACAGGGCAGGGGATCGACTCTGGTGCCGCCCGCATCATCCACACGCGTACCGCAGGAAACCCGTTCTTCGCCCGAGAGCTGTCCCATCTACTGGCCAACGGTCGATTCCTCACCGAGGACGCGGCCGCGCTGGCGGGGGTCCCCTCCACTGTGCGCGATATCGTCCGCAGCCGCATCGCTGACCTTGCCGACGGTGTTAAAGGCCTGGTGCAGATCGCAGCACTCATCGGCCGAGATGTCGACGTGGGCCTATTGGCCCGCGCCGCCAACCTCGACATCCAAACCTGCTTTCAGTGGCTTGAGCCTCTGGAGGCGCTGGGCATTCTCAATCCGACACCTGGGGACCCGTATTCGATCCGCTTCGCCCACGACCTCGTCCGCGACTCGGTCGCCGCGATCACCCCACCCGGGCAGGTGCCGCGGCTTCACCTGCGCGTAGCAGACGAACTCGAACACCGCGACCGTGAAGGCGAATCCATCCCCGAACGCATCGCCTACCACCTGTGGGCCGCCGGCCCGCTTGCCGACGCTGCCCGTACCGCCTGCGCACTGGTACGCGCGGGTCGCCGCGCGGCCGCAAAATTCGCGTTGGAGGCTGCCGAACGACATTTGCACTCCGCCGTACAGGTCGCCCGCACGGCCGGCCTGGCCGAACTGGAACTGTCCGCTCTGTCAGAGCTGACCGCTGTCGTCGGGATGCGCTCGATGCACGGTGTATCAGCGGTCTCAGCGGCAGACCTCTTGGAACGCGCCGAACAGGTGGCCCACATGCTGGGCCGAGAACGGGAGGCCACCGGCTTCCTCTTCTCGCGCTGGGTCGCCGCTGTCCAGTACTTGGAGCTTGAGCGCGGCGAGCCGCTGGCACGCCGACTACTCGAGCAGGGCCGCGCATCCTCGGACCCTGTAGTGAGGGCGTACGGCTTGCAAGCATGGGGCAATCACCAATGGCAGGTCGGCAATATCGGCGAGGCGTTCCGCCACCTCAGCCAGTCCGAACCGGCCATGCTCGCCGCCCAAGGCGAGGACGACCCGGTCTGGCGGGACGTGCAGCAGCTCATGACTGGCATATTTGCAGAGATATCCGCGTTGCACGGTGGGGTCGACGCAGCGAGGGCGCTCCTCGACACGTTGGCGCCCAGAGTCGACGACACTCCCTACAAGATCACGGTCTGGGCCGCATTCGTCGCCAGAACGGCATCGGTTGTCGGAGACCACGCCTGGGCGTTGGACGCTACCGAGCAGGGGATCGCCGCAGACCCCGGATTCTCGTTCGAGTTCCTGGGTACGTACCAACGGCTGGCCCGGTGCTGGGCGCTCGCCATGACCGGCCAGGACCCAGCTGCAGCCGCTACGGAGGCCGAGCGGCTAATCACCGCAAACCTCCGAGACCCACCGCGTTCGTGCGTGGCCACCTGGTATGGACTACTTGCCGAAATGCGATTGGGGTTCGGCGCGCTGGACGACGCCGCCGCCGCCCTCGACCAGGCCGACTACTGTCTCACGTCATATGGCCAGCGCCAGACCGAAGGCCTGATACTGCTTCTGCGCGCGCAGCTCTTGCGCGCCCGCGGCCGTCCAATCGCTGAGATTAGGGCCGTCGCCGAAAGAGCGCGTGCACTGTCCACCGAACGCGAGGCTCACCTGTTCGCACAACGTGCCGCGCAGTTCCTTTCCGAACTCGAATAACGCTCCAGCACCGCGCTTAAGCGTGCTGACGCGGGGAACACGATTCTTGGCAGTCTCCGAACACCATTGCCCATTAGCGAAATCGCCACTTAGATTTGGTTCTGTCTCAAACCTGTAGTGAAGCAGCGTAACTGGAGACCATCACTAAGTGGCGACGTTCGACTCCGATAGAGTCGGAGGCGCGAACCGAGGTACTGTGGTAGCGAACAACGCCAGCGCCGCCACCGTGAGCAATACGCCTGCCCACGCGGTGGAAAGAGCTCCGAGTCCGGCAGCAAGAGCGATCGATCCCCCCACCGCGCCAAGGGCGTTCGCGAGGTTCAGGGATGCCAGGTTGAGGGCTCCCATAAGCGTTGGCGCTTCGGGGCCGTAGCTGGTGAGCAGAACTTGGATGGTCGGTATTGCGGCCATCGTTGTCGCGCCGACGCCGAAGAGGCAGATCAGTAGGATGGTCAGGTCGGCGCCTGCCAGGGCCACGCCGATGAGGAAGACAAGCGCACCGACATAGCCAATGACCAAGCCCCTGTACTTGTGGCGGTCGGCCATGGCGCCGCCGGCTTGATTGCCGACGGCCATGCCGATGCCGAACACGGCCAATGCCAGGGGAATGAGACTCTGCTCGGCACCCACCGCGTCAGTGATGATGGGCCCGATGAATGTGTAGACCGCGAAGATGCTTGCAATGCCCAATGCGGCGATGGCGGCCACGGTCCACACCATTGGTCGCCGAAGTGCGATCAGCTCCTGAGCGATGGGGTTACCGTCGAGCTCTCTCGTTCGGGGAACCCACGCCAAAAGCGCAGCGCCGGCGGCGAGACCGAGCACTGCCACCGCCATATAGAGCGCCTGCCAGCCGAATCGTTGACCGAGGAACGTTCCTGCTGGCGAACCAAAGATGGTGGCGATCGTCAGTCCCGTCATTACGGTAGCGAAGGCCTTGCCTCCTCTTCCCGGTCCGTACGCTTGTGCCGCTACGACTGCTCCCGCGCCGAAGTAGGCGCCTTGCACAGTGCCGGTGATGAATCGCGCGGCGATCAGCATTCCGATGTTCTGCGATAGCGCCGAAGCGAGGTTCCCGAAGACAAAGAGTCCAACCAGGGCCAGTAGCAGTGTCTTGCGATTGAGCCGAGCCGCCAAGAGGGTGATCGCCGGGGAACCGATCACGACCCCGATGGCGTATGCCGTCACCGCGTAGGTGCTCAGCGGCACAGACACATTGAGGTCTGCGGCCAACAGCTGGATGACTCCGTTGGTGCCGAATTCTCCTGTTCCGATCGCGAAGGTCCCGAGAGCCAGCGCGAAGAGGGTGCGCTTGACGTTCTGGTCGCTGTGCTGCTCGGTGTGACGGGTCTCCTCGGCAACACACTGGGCGGTGTAGGCGTGTTCGTGCACGGCTTATCTCCTGACGGTGCTTTGGGTTTCGCCGGTCGCCGGTTACGTGCGCTCGTAGATTCCGTGAATGATGGCGCGGGCGCTCGCTGCCTCGTAGAGCTGAAATCCCAAGTAGGCTGGACTCGCATCCTCGCGCAGGTCCAGCTCGTCCACGTTGACTGCGTGCACTGCGATGTAGTAGCGGTGTGGGCCGTGTCCTGGCGGTGGGGCCGCGCCGATGTAGCGTTTGTAGCCCGCGTCATTGGCTAAAGTGATTGCTGCACTCGGCAGCCCGCCGGGTTCGCCATCGCCGGCTCCGGCAGCCAACTCGGTGGTCGTCCGCGGCAGGTTGGCGACCGCCCAATGCCAGAAGCCCGATGCAGTGGGGGCGTCGGGGTCGAACACGCTGACGGTGAAGCTGCGCGTCTCCTCTGGGAAGCCGGACCAGCTCAGTTGTGGCGAAATGTCATGTCCGCCAGCACCCATGATGCCGCCGACCTGGTTGTTGTCCAGATATTCTCCGTCGGTGATGGATTCGGACTTCAGCGTGAAGGTGGGTAGCTCAGGTAGCGCGTCATACGGAGACTTCATGGGTGTCGTCTTTCTGCCGGAGTTGACGGGGTCAGGGGTGAGAGCTACGCCTTCCATACGGTCTTCTGGTTGCAGAACTCTCGTATTCCAGAGCTGGATAGTTCGCGACCGTATCCGGAATTCTTGATCCCCCCGAAAGGCAACTCCGGGTAGGACCGTGACATGCCGTTGAGGAACACCATGCCGGCATCGAGAGTGGTGATGAACCATTCCTGCTCGCTGCTGTCGTGCGTCCAGACAGCCGAACTCAGGCCGAACGTCGTTTGATTCGCCACGCGCGCGGCTTCCTCGCGGTCAGCGACGCGATACAGGGAGGCGACCGGCCCGAAGGTCTCTTCCTGCACAATGCGCATGTCGTCGGCGAGGTCGGCGAGCACGGTCGGCGGGAAGAACCAGCCGGGCCCGTCCGCAGCGGCCCCACCCAACAGCGTGGTGGCACCTTTGGCGACGGCGTCGGCGACCAGTGCGCTCAGGTCGTCGCGCCCTGCTGCCGTGGCCAGCGGGCCGACGTCTGTGGACTCATCCATCGGATCGCCGACGACCAGGCTGCGCATTTTGTCGACGAAGGAGCCGACGAATTCGTCGTAGACGTCTGTGTGGACGATGAACCGTTTCGCGGCGATGCAGGACTGCGCGTTGTTGGTCATCCGGGACCTCACCGCCGTGGTCGATGCGGCGTCGAGGTCAGCGCTGGGCATCACGATGAACGGATCGGAGCCGCCGAGTTCCAGTACAGCCTTTTTGACCTCGTTGGCTGCAGTGGAGGCGACCGACCGTCCGGCTGGCTCGGACCCGGTCAGCGTCACCGCCCTAACGCGGGGGTCGGTGATCACCGATGACACATGTGTCGATCCGATCAGCAGAGTGCGGAATGAACCAGCCGGAAAGCCGCCTTTGTCGAACAACTTATCGAGATACAGCGCCGACTGGGGCACGTTCGAGGCGTGTTTGAGCAGGCCGGTGTTGCCGGCCATGAGGGCGGGTGCAGCGAACCGAATCACCTGCCACAACGGCAGATTCCACGGCATGACGGCCAGCACCACGCCGAGCGGTTGCCACACCGTCCACGCCTGTGCGGCGCCCACGGGTTCGGCGTCGTCCAGTGATTCACCGGAAAGGAACGCTTCGGCGTGTTCGGCGTAGAAGTGCATGGCGTGCACACACTTGGACACCTCGTCACGGGCCTGTCGGATCGGCTTACCCATTTCGAGCGTCAAAGTTCGGGCGGCGGCTTCGGACTCGTCATCCAAAATGTCTGCACTGGCATGCATCCACTGCGCGCGCTGCTCGAAGGTCGTCGAGAAGCGCAGTATCTCGGCGGCCCAGGCGGCTTGGGCGATTCGGTTCTCGACCTCTCCAGGGTCGTGAGGAGCGAACTCCTCGATGGTGTCACCGGTGAAGGGGTTGATCGATGCGATGGGCATGGGGCCTCCTGAGCATGAAGCAGTCGTTTGAAGCGTTGGTCCTTTTCTCCAGTCCCGCGCGCGTCAGCCGGCCGCCTCGGGAAGTGCGCGCACGTTGCTGCTGACGAGGTGTGCATCGGCATAGTCACCTGGGGTGGAACCGAACCGAATGCGGAACTCCTTGATGAAATGCGAGACGCTGGTGTAGCCGACCGAGCGCGAAGCCTCCGCCACTCCACAGCGCCCCTCGTCGAACAGTTGCCGTGCCCGATCCAGCCGCGCCTCCTTGACGTACCGATAGGGCGGGCGCCCAGTCCTTTCCCGAAACATCCGCGAAAATGCTGACGGGCTCAGACAAGCCTGCGCTGCAAGAGTATCGACGGCCAGGGGCTCAGCCAGGTGGTCGCGAATGTAATCCAGCACTGCGGCAATAGGATTGCCGTTCAGCTCACCGGCGGCCAGGTGTATCAACCGCCCACGTTGCTCGCGCTGCAACATCCGATACACGACTTCCTGCAGGTGCAGGGGTGCCAGGACGCGACGATCGCAGGTGTCCGACAGCGAGTCGAGAAACCGGAGCACGGTGAGCGTCAATTCGTCGTCGAGCGCGGATACCGGACCCGTTGCGACGTCATCGAGATGGCCCACAGCCACGCCCAGGCCACGCATGTTCGTCCACAGTGACCGGACAAGCTGTGGGTCGATTGCCAAGACCAGGCACAGGACCGGTTGATCGGGCGACGCCGCCAGGATCCGGCAATCGAACTGATCACCTCCTCCGCCGAGCACCACGTAGCTCGTCCGGCTGTTGAGGAGCCACGGGCCGACGGCGATACGTGTGGTCGCCGCCGAAACGATGATTCCCACAGACAGGGCACCGAGGTCGTCCCACCGCGCCTGACCGGGCCGGGTGAACCGGTAGATCATCGAGTCCGGCCACGGAGTGGCATTTGCTCCATCCGCGTGCGCGTGCGTGCACAAGTGCTCAGACAGCCGCCGCTGGTGCTCATCGTCATCCCGCGAAGAAACCAGGCGAATTGGCGGTCGCAGATGCGCCAGATCATCTGTGAAACTGCGGAATCGGTGGGCACTGGTCATGTTTGGCTTTCTCCGCCGAAACCCCGGACTTCCAGCCAGGCCAGTGCGACGTCGGCAACCTCGTGCCAGCGGTGATCAATCGTCAAGGAGTGCCCAGCGCCGTCGAATCCGTGGAAGTCGGTGACCGCAGCGGATCGCTCGTACTGTTTGAACGTGGCCCTGGCACTAATGAAGGGCACGGTGTGGTCTTCAGTGCCGCCGGTGATCAACAGCGGCCCCCGCGCGGTGTTGGCGGTGTCGACCCTGGCAGGAGAATTCGGAGAAATGTTGGCCATCGCCGCCTCGAACAAGGGCCTACCCGGGGACGGGATGGACCACTGTTCCCACAGCGAGTCGGACTCCGCCTTGGACAGTGCATTGCCGAACCCGTAACGAAATTGTCTCTGCGTCAACGTTGTGGCACGACCATGATTCAGCGGATTGACCAACACCGGGAAGGCCGACCGCAGTTGTGCAAGCGGCAGCGGTGTGACGCCCTTGATGGGGGCGGGGTTGATGGCGACTGCCGCGGCAACCCTGTTCTGCCCGAGCAGCTTCTGCGCGATCAGGCCACCGAACGAGTGGCCGATGGCGATCGGTGGCGCATCGAACTGTTCGATGACGGCCGCGAAGTGTTCCGTCAACTGAAGGATCCCGAATCGTGCTTGAGCGTGCGGGTTTCCCCGTGCCGCGGCTGCGGTGTCGCCCTCACCCGGCCACCGCGGGGTGATCGCCCGGTAACCCCTCGCGGCGACATACTCCATCCACGGTTGCCATGCTGTGTAGGAGAGCCACAACCCATGGATGAAGATGATGTCAGGCATGTGTTCAGTCGAAGACGATCACGGCGCGGCCCACGATGTCACCGCGGCCCAGCGCTTCGAGGCTCTCGTTGACGTCGCCGAGTTTCACGGGGACGACGTTGTGCTTGATCAGTCCCTGGCCGGCCAGTGTCAAAACCTCTTTGAGATCGATGTAGTTGCCCCAGAACGACCCGAAATAAGACTTTTCACCGCTGACGAAGGGGAACAGCGGAAGTTCGACGCGATGACCCATCAAGCCCACTTGGCAGAGCGCGCCCTCGGTCGCCAGAATGGCGGCCGCCAGGCCCAATGACTCAGGGGATCCTGCGCAGTCCAGAACCGCATCGACCGTCCTGCCACCAGTCAGGTCTTCGAGTTCGTTCTGCACGTCGTCGACCGTTTTGTCGCGAACATTGACGGTGTGGTGTGCGCCGTTTTCCTTCGCCACGGAGAGCTTCTCGTCGCTACGCGCGAACCCGAGCACGGTCGCGCCCCCGCCTAGCAGCCGGGCGTACTGGACTCCATAGCTTCCAAGTCCGCCGATGCCGTTGACGACGACGGTCCGGCCGGGGCCGAGTTTTCCGGCGTCGCGTAGTTTCTTCATACCCCGGTACGGGGTGATCCCGGCGTCGGTCAGCGGCGCCAGGTATTCGGGTCGGGCGTTGGACTGGTCGGCGACGGAGATGACGTGGTCGTGGGGCGCCAGCATATACTCGGCGAATCCGCCGTTCGGTCCGAATCCTGCGAGTTGCCCACCGCTGCAGAGTTGTTGGTTCCCTTCGTGGCACTGGCGGCAGGTGCCGTCGCCCCATTGGGCGTCGACCACGACAAGGTCGCCCTCGGAGAGTCCGGCGGACTTCGGTACGTCGGCGCCCAGGGCGGCGATGTAGCCGGCGACCTCGTGTCCGGGGATGAAGGGCAACTCGACCGGTAGTCCCTCCCGGAAGTAGCCGTCGAGAAGCTGGTAGTCGCTACGACACATGCCTGCCGCAGCGACCTTGAGCAGAACCTGATTCGGCCCGGCCTCAGGGACCGGAATCTCGTCGATCTGCAAAGGCTCATTGAACGCATGAATGCGGGCCGCCTTCATCTGCATTACTTCTCCTCGGGATCCGTTCCTCTCTGGCGGCCAGCGCCCCAAAAGTTGCTGCGCGCGAGCCGTTTTCCGACAACACCGACGCTATTCGAGCCGTGTTGACAACCAGTGGATGCTTAGTTGATTCGGTGCTGGCCCCGGGACTCGATCAATTGAGTTCGGCCAGGAACTGTTCGGCACGGTGGACGAACAGGTGTGCCTCGTGCTCGCGCGAGAAACTGCGGGCAGCTTCGGCGGCCGCCCGGACCGCGGCGGCCGACTCCCCGCGGGCATGCAGAACCCGCGCCCGCAGGAGCAGGATCAAACCCTCGGGGTAGCGCTGGCCGTACGCTCTGCAATAGAA
This sequence comes from Mycobacterium sp. P4_H6, assembly GCF_056400845.1. Lineage (NCBI taxonomy): Bacteria > Bacillati > Actinomycetota > Actinomycetes > Mycobacteriales > Mycobacteriaceae > Mycobacterium > Mycobacterium sp. P4_H6. The sequence goes on from NZ_JBFUKN010000027.1 coordinate 28,211, forward strand.
CTCGGCCCGGTCCAGAGCCGCCGTCGCTTCCTCGAGCGACCCGGCCGCCAGGTACATCTCGCCAAGCAATGCGTACCAGGTTGCCACGCACGACCGCGGCGGGTCGAGGAGGTTCGCTGCGATGATCTGTTGCGCCTCAGTGATGGCACTCGTCGCCCCCGCCTGCTCACCGCCAGTGATGACAAGCGCCCAGCACCGGGCCAGTCGCTGATAGGTGCCCAGAAACACGAACGAAAATCCCGGGTCCACCGCGATGCCCCGTTCCGCCCCCCGCAATGCCCATTCCGGGTCGCCGACGATGGACGCGGTCCTCGCCACGATGGCGGACCAGACAATGATGCGATAGGGATCGTCCCCAGCCACCGCCTCCAGCGTGTCGAGCAGCATCCGCGCTGCTTCAACATCACCGTGTAGAGCAGTGATCTCGGCCAGCATCCCGACCATGAGCAACTCAAGACCGCCACGGACCGGATCTTCCTGGCGCCCTGCCAGTGCCCCGAGCAGTAGCGGCTCGCATTGGCTCAGATAGCGGTATGCCTCGCCGATGTTGCCGACATCCCACTGATGGAGACCCCAGGCTTGCAGGCCGTATGTGCGGACCATCGGATCGGCGGACGCATAACCCTGCTCCAGCAACCGCCGCGCCAACGGGCCGGCGCGGTTGAGCTCGATGGCTTGTTGGTGAGCGGCCCAGCGGGAGAAGAGGAAGCCGGCGGCTTCCAGCTCGCGGCCAAGTCCACGGGCCAGATATTCGGCGCGCTCCAACAGATCGAGTGCTGCGGTGCCGTACATCGATCGCATCCCGACGACCGCGGTCAGTTGTGACAGGGAGGAGAGCTCGAGCTCCGCCAGGCCTGCCTGGCGCGCCACGTGCACGGCCAACCGCAGCTGGCGCTCGGCAGCTTCGAGCGCCGACTTCGTCGCGGCACGGGCGCCGGCGCGGGCCAGCGCTCCAGCGGTTCTGGCCGCATCGGCGAGCGGACCGGCCGACCACAAGTGGTACGCGAGACGCTCGACGACGGTGTCGTCATCGGAATCGGTGCCTTCCAATGCGTCGGCGATGCCAATGTGCACCTGCGTCGCGCGCCCCGGTGGCGTGATCCCGGCGACCGACTCGCGGACCAGGTCGTGGGTGAAGCGGAACGAATAAGGGTCATGCGGCGTCGGTTCGAGCAGCCCCAGACCGTGCAAGGGCTCAAGCCGGTCAAGGCACTTCTGGATGTCGATACCGGAGACGCGGGCGAGCAGGCTCAGCGCGACGTCTCGACCGATGAGCGCGGCGATTTGCAATAGGCGGATGACACCGTCGTCGAGGTCGGCCACCCGGTCCCGGACCACATCACGCACAGTGGACGGCACCCCCGCCTGCGTTGCCACGGTCGCGGACAGCGTGCCGCCGGCGGCGAGGAATCGGGACAGTTCGCGGACGAAGAACGGATTGCCTGCGGTGCGGGCGAAGATGTCGCGGGCGACGCCGCTGGCAGGATCTTGGCCGGTCTCGCGCCGGATGAGCTCGGCCACCTCGGCGAGGGTGAGCGAGCCGAGCACGATGCGGCGGTGCCCGGAAACCCGGCTTGCTGTGGCGAGCATTCGAGCGAGCTCCGTGCCGGGCGATGGCGCGTGATCACGAAGGGCACCGATCATTAGGGTGCCGCCCGGCAACCGGGCTGTCAGGTGAGCGAACAGCTGCAGCGATGCGACGTCAGCCCAATGGAGGTCGTCGATCACAATCACCAGCGGCCGCTCGGAAGAGACTTCGGCCACGACGGCCACGACACGCTCGAACAGCCGGAATTGGACGCCGGTGTCCGTCAGCACCGACCCGCCCAGGAGCACGTCGCGCGGCTCGAGGAGGCGGCCAAGGTCGCCGTCAAGCCACTTCTGCTGCAGTGCGGCAGGCACCAGGTTCACGACAGCGCCGACTACCTGGACCCACGGCCACATCGACGGCGTTCCGTCACCGTCGAGGCAACTTCCCCAGACAACGAGCCCGTCGCGCCGACCGGCCGCCCCGACGACCTCCTGGAGCAAGCGAGTCTTGCCCACCCCCGGCTCGCCCTCCACGATGACCAACCCCGCGCCACCGGCGAAAGCCGCATCGACGGCCTCCCGCAGCACTGCGAGTTCCTCGCCTCGACCGACCAGTCCCTCGGCCGAAGGCTCCTCCGGTCGTAGCGCAAGTCGCGCCTCGGTCGACGATTGGCTCATTACTCGGCGGTGGGCGGCATCCAGGGCTTGCCCGGGATCGAGGCCGAGTTCGTCGGCGAGCCGGTTGCGGACTTGATTGAAGACCCACAACGCCTCCACCTGTCGCCCGGCGGCACCGAGAATCGTGATGAGGCACGCTTGCACCGGCTCGCGCAAAGGGGCAATGGCAGCCGCCAGTTGAAGGGGTACCAAGACGCGCTCCGGTTGACCGAGCGTCACCGCGAGTTCCGCTGCGGCCGTGCACGCATCGAAAAACTCATCGTCCAGTCCGGCGAAGATGGACATTGCCGCCGGTCCGTGGGCAAACCCGTCACCGGCGGGGCCGGCCCACAGTCCCAACGCAATCACATAGTCGTCGAGGGCCTCGCTGTGGCGGTGCTCCGACAGGGCCGACTCGGCGGCGGCGACGTATTCCCGGAAGCTGGCCAGGTCGAGTTCGCCCGGTCCCGCCGTGAACAGATAACCGGTGCCCCGCCGCAGCAGATACGAGCCGGGGCTTCGTGCCGGCAACATGGGTTCGACCAAGCGCCGCAGCGCACCAATGTACTTGTGTAGGACATTGAGCGCGGTCGCCGGCGCTCCTTCGCCCCAGATTACGTCGATGATCTGGGCAGTGCTGATCGGTCGCCCCTCCTGCGCGAGCAGCAAGGCAAGCAGACACGCCTGCTGCCGAGGACCGGGGTCCAACTCGATACCGTTGCGCCACAGTCGCATCGGGCCGAGAATCTGCAGCCGCAGCGAACTGGCGGAGGCCGACCGACCACCGCCGTCGGCGGGACCGTTAGGCGCAGCCACGTCCGTCACTCCCGGTTCGATTCAACAGAGTGCTGACCGCGCGACCAGGTTCACGGGCAACTGCACGAAGCTGGTCACTTGCCACGACCAGCTCGGATGGCTCGGCTAGCAAGCCTGAGCTTACTGTCAAGTCGGCGTCGTGGGGTTTGTATCGCGGCGGCGCCGACCGGCTTGGTGCGGCGGACGTGACGCATTCCCGCCGTGCCATGGCGTATACCGACCCGGTTAGCCGTTGCGCATGCCGGTTGGGCGGCGTCGCCCACAGAATTCGACGTAACCGCACACGACCATCGAACGGAGGCAGGCGGTGAGTGGAAACACCGACGCCACATTCAGCGGCGTCCATCATCTGTCGTTGACGGTCACCGACCTCGAGGCCAGTATCGCCTGGTATCAGCGCGTGTTCCAAACGCAGCGGTTGGACATCACGGTCCCGCACTACGGCCGAGAGGAGACCGGTTACAGCGTATTGCTGCCCGAGCCTCGGTCAGGGTTGATCTTCAGTCTCCACACCAACACTGGAAACTGCGGCCAGCGATTCGACGAAGCCCATACCGGGTTGGACCATGTGTCTTTCGGAGTTTCTGGACGCGATGCATTGGAGACCTGGACCGCCTGGTTGGATGAACTCGGAATCAGCCACACCGGCGTGGTCGACGAGATCGCGCCGATCAAGTACTCGGCGGTAGTCTTCCGCGATCCAGACAATATCCAGCTCGAACTCATCGCCATGGACTGATTAAGCATTAAAAGATCTCGGCTACAGTGCTTTTCGAGACACCGCGATCACTCGCCGCTTGGCTGCGGCTCGCAAGGGGGCTCCCGTGGCAGGCGCACGGTGAAACGCGTGTCACCGGGCTCGGACTGCACCGACAGGTTCCCGCCGTGCTTTTCCACAATCCGCCAAGCGAGGTCCAAACCAAGCCCGCTGCCCTCGCCGGCGGGCTTTGTGGTGAAGAAGGCGGTGAAGATGTGGTCGACGATGTCGTCGGCGATCCCGGGACCGTCATCGCAGATCTCGACGCAGATCATGTAGTCACCTTCGCGCATGGTCCGGACGGTTAACGTCCCCTCCCCCTTCATCGCCTCGACCGCGTTGTCGATGATGTTCGTCCAGACTTGGTTGAGATCACCTGCATAGCAGTTGATTTCAGGCAGTGTGTGATCCCAATCGGTGACGAGCCGAACATCGCTGCCCGTACCGACGCGGCCCTCGAACATCAACAGTGTGCGCGCAGCAGCGAGTGGACATCCACTGCCTGGTAGGCGTCACGATCCATCTGGGAGTAGTGCTTCGCCCCCGCAAGCAGAGTGGAGATGCGCTTGCTCGCCTCGACGATCTCCCGGACTCGCAACTCGCTGTCGATGGAATCCCGCAACCATCCGACGGCGCGCTGCAGCGCCCCGGTGCCGGGGTTACCGCCTGAACCGGTCGCGATCGACGATGACACCTGCTGCAGCCAATCGGTATCGAGTCCGGCCTCAGCGAAGGTCGGCGCCTGGTCCCACGCTTGGTCGATGCCGTGGCTGTCGAGCCAGTCGCCGATCCGCTCCTCGCGGTCTGCGGCTTCCAACGCGGTGGTGTCCCGGTTGCTGGCCGCGCCGACGTGTTCGGTAGCGGCACCCTGGATCGACGTCAGCGCCCGAACCGCCTCCGGCGGGAATCTGCCATCGGCCACCACCGACAGTTGTTGTCTCATTCTGCTGACGACCTCCCGCAGGTCGGTCGCTGCGCGGGCGATGGCAGCCGCGGGATTGTTCAAATGGTGCGTCAAACCGGCGGTTATCGTGCCCAGCGCGAGCAGTCTGGCGCGCTGACCGAGAAGCTGCTGCTGACGAATCGTCCCGAGGGTGTGGCCCGCCAACAGGTGCACGGCCATCGGGAACTGCGACTGCATGAAGCCGGCGAATCGCTCGGCGTCGAGTACATAGAAGCGTGATGTCCGGGTCAAACGGATGGACACCTCGTGGACCTGCGCTGCGGCGGGAATATAGGCCACCCACGCGCCGCAGTAGACGCCACGCTGAGACGTTCGAAGTGTCTGTACATCGACGCCGCCCATCCGGCCCGACATCAGGAGTTCGCCCTCGATCATGACGTAGAAGCGGGTCGCCGGTTCACCCTCCCGGATCAGGGGACCGGGCGGAAAGGTCTCGATTCGGCCAGCAGCACAGAGCAATTCGAGTTGGGCGTCCGAAAGGTGCTCGAACAGAAACAATGTCCGCAGTTCGTCGGCCCGGCATTGCTCGCTCATTGGCATCCTTGTTCCCGCAGAGTCGGCCGCTCGCTGTGCGGCCAAGAATAGTGGAGGTCCGCCGGCGCGGACTCTGGTGTAGCCGAAAGGGGCAACGGCGGAGCAGGAATCCGATATACGAACCATCGCACGGCAACCGATAGCGCATTCCTGCGCAGTTGTTGCCCGTTCCGCGCCGATACGACCTGTTCACCGCGGACTCGCGCCAACTCGTGTTGTCATTCATCACGATTCGCAAATCTGGCAGTGAGGGAGAGAGCCGTGAGCGTCCCCTACGTCCTGTTCGTCGTCACCAATGCCGCCTTCATCGGCCCGAATGATCGCCCCACCGGCTTCTTCTTTCCAGAGATCGCGCATCCGTTCGAGGCGCTGGACCGAGCAGGCGTCGCCGTCGAGTTCGCCTCCCCATTGGGCGGCAAGCCGCCAGAAGACGGGTTCGATCCCGAGGACCCGGCACAGGCCACTTTCCTAGATAGCAAGGCCTACCGCCGCCTGTCCCGCAGCCGAAAATTGTCCGAAGTCGACGTGCTCGACTACGACGCGGTCTTCATCCCAGGCGGACTCGGTCCGATGGTCGACATCACGGGGAATCCGGAGGTGCAGGACACCGTCAGCTGCGCCTGGAACGCAGGGATGATCGTCTCCGCCGTCTGCCATGGGCCGGCTGCATTCCTGGGCGTCACCCTCGACGACGGTGCTCCATTCGTGCGCGGCCGCAACCTCACGTCGTTTTCGACCGCCGAGGAAAATGGCTACGCCGACAAGGACGTGCCGTTCGACCTAGAAGGGGCACTGCGCGAGGAGGGCGCTGTCTACGAAGCGACCGACCCGTGGCAGCCTCAACTCGTCGTTGACGGCCGCCTGATCACCGGCCAGAACCCGCAATCGGGGTCGCTGGTCGGAGAGGCGCTGGTCGAAGCGCTCAAGCAAATCTGATGGAGCCCGTCGTTGTGGTCGCCCGATGGCAGACCACGGAGGCCGCGCTCGACACCGTGCTGGCACACGTCGCGGCACTGCGACCCCACGCCCTCGCCGAGCCAGGATGCTTGGGGTACGGGATCTTTCAGAGCGTGGACGACCCCACCACCCTCGTGCTTATCGAGCGCTATCGCGACAAGACAGCACTCGATGCACACGTGAACTCGCCCCACTACCAGGAGCTGGTGGTGGAGCGCATCCGTCCGCTGCTGACCGACCGGCAAGTGGAGATCCTCCGGCGCGACGCAAACTAGCAGGTACATTGCACGGTCGGAAAGTAGCGGTCGGCAGTGCCGTGCCGCCGTCTCTCAATCAGGCACCAGCACGGTCAAGCAACGGCCAGACTTTTGCCATCCGAGATGTCGAATTCGTGTTGATTGCCAAACTCCGTGACAGGTCGCAGTCTGCCCACCTGCGAGTCCGTGCCGTTGTCGCGTGAGATGGCGGGTGGAATTTGCCATCCAAACGGCGGACGCCCCGGACCGTCAGTTCGCGCGACCCAGAAAGCTGCGTTGTTGTGGAGGGTCCCCCGGCGCCGAAGGGAGCCGGGTCAGGTCGTGCGCCACGCCTGCTGATTGAACACGAACTCCTCACAATGGCCGGACAGACGCAGTAGGAGTCGCAGATGTGGGTGCGTCGCAGCCGGGTTAGCACGAACAACTGTCAGCTCGTAGTTTCCGCTAGCCAGCACTGAGTGCACGTAGTCCAGTAGAGGATCAGGCACAAACCCGAGGTGTTGATGGCCGTCGACGATACGGATTGCCCGGCCATTCACAGGGTTGTCGCTATCCGGTTCTAAGGTAAGCCGCGCGCCCGGGGCTAAGGCGCTGATGTGTTCACTCGCCTCCAGCGACCGATACCGCACACCGTGGGCGAGGAAACATGCCGACGTCTGACCGCTTCGCTCGTCGTAGGTGGGCAGCGAGATCAGCTCTATCGGGTCGCCCTCACGGTGCCCGCCGGAGGCGGTCAGAATCTCCCACGCGTCGGCATCGTCGCTGAGATCGAGCGCGGCGAGATATTGAGGGCGGTCCGGCCGCTTGGCGCTTATCACTCGATCGGCGAATGAGGGAAACAGCCGGGTCGACTGATAGTGGCGCTGCAAGTCCTTGAATCCGACGATGGGAACAAATGTCGGGTCGACGAGGGCAGTCGCCAAGTACTTAAATTCGTAGACCGCAGATCCCTCGGAGTCGGCTACGCGATCGAGGTATCCAATGGCGCGGTACGCTCCGTCGTCGGCACCGCGGCGAGTAACAATGAGCCGGGTCGCGGGTGCTTCCACTTCAGCGCCCACAGAGGTCGCAACAAGGTCAGTGGAGAGCATCGCAGAGTCGCTTTCGGTTGGTCGATACAGCTGTATGCAGGAATCTACGAGTCGAGTCCGACAAGTCAGGCGTTGCCTCAATAACATCGAAGCATACGCCGAGGTCAACGCCCGTCATTCGGTCGATCCAATACTGCCGCGCGTCGGGACTGGCCATACTGAGAGCACGTCGAGCTTGCTCAAGCAGGCTTTGCACCTCACCCCCGTCGAATCGCTTCGTCCTCCCGCGTTCGCACCATGACGCCACGGCCTTGCCGTCTACTCGTGCGGCACGATCGGGATCACCATTTCCGCTGGCCAGCGCGGAGCCGTGGTCGAAACTTGGGCTCAGGCACACATAGCCTGACCGAAGATTCTGCAGCACACCCCAGTTGTGGGCGTGCCTGTCGGTGTTCGCGATCCACGCATCAAGCATGAGGTAGCCCGTGAAAACGTCGAAGGCTGGCCAGTCGGCATACTCGCTTGCCACTGGCCCGTCCATGCCAGCGAGGACGTCGCGGATTGCCTCAAGCGTGTGACCGCGGCACGAATCCGTGTCGAACTCGTCGTCGTATTCGGCGAGCAGAGCCGCACCAGGAGCCCATGACCATGTACGCGGGCGCATATCGCGACTCATCGACCCGTAGACACGCGAGCCGCTCGTCAGTTCAATCACCGAGGCCAGATGGGTTTCGGCCGAGGGAACACCTAATAAGACGGCCAGTTCGTACGCGATCTTTTCGGCCCAGTTCTCACCCCGAATCAGCACATCGGGCTTATCGCCTCTTCGCTGTCGCTCTTTTGAGAGCGCTAGTTCCTTGACTCGGCGGGGCTTGAACAACCAGTGGCCGTCGTACGACTATTCCGGCGGGGCGATGAACCAACGCTTAGCTTCGTCGCCGCCTGGCTCCCGCTCACCGCGCGTCCAGCCCTCCAAGTCGACGACCGGGAACCGCTCCACCACGCCGGGCACTCTATCCTCGGTGCGAGCGTTTAGGCGCGCGCCGAGCCGCGCTAAGAAGCATTACGCAGCACTAGTCAACGTCATACGCTGTGCAGTTCGTCGGCTTCCGCTTTGAGCTTCTCCGGCCACCAACATCAGAACCGCGCACACAGCGCTGAAGCCAGAAGGGACTGCCCCCAGTTACCGCGCCAATCCAAACCGAAGCGCCTCCGCCAACGGCCAACCCGGGCGGACCGTTGGGATTGAAAAGCGCTTTACCGGTACCACACCTAAGCAACTCCACCCAGCTTGTGATGTCCTCTGAGCATGTGCCTGCCAAGGTCCAGAAGCAATAGCCGGCCGCGGAGATATCGATAGTCACTGCCGCGAAATCGCTCTGACGGCGTTCCTAACCATGCATACGAGGTCGTCCGCGCCGGATTGGCCCGGGCTCTACCAAGCAATGATCAGACTTTTTGCCATCCACAATGTCGAATTCGACATCATTCGACATTTCATATGGCAATCCGACACGGAGATTGGCAATCTACAAACTGCCCGAGACCGCGATGCCGGAATGAATGGCTCGCATTAATACGGCTAATGCTGGGTTAGAATCCTTAGCTGTACTTGATCTCGTCGGCGACCTACCGTCAATCGCATGGCTTCACCTGTCTTCATCGGTTTCCTCACCACCATGGCGTTGATCGCCGCGATCGGCGCGCAGAACGCGTTCGTGCTCCGTCAGGGCATCCGCGGCGAGCATGTGGTGCCGGTGATCGCGCTGTGCACAGTGTCAGACCTGATCCTGATCGCCGCCGGGATCGCCGGCGTGGGCGCATTGATCACCGCGCATCCGACCGCGATGACGATCGCCAAGATCGGTGGGGCCACCTTCCTGCTCGGCTACGGGGCGCTGGCCGCCCGTCGCGCACTCCGGCCGGGTGTGTTGAACCCATCCGACGAGACCCCGGCGCGGTTGGTGGAGGTGCTGCTCACCGCGGCCGCGCTGACCTGGCTGAACCCGCATGTCTACCTCGACACGGTCGTCCTGCTCGGGTCACTGGCCAACGAACATCAGGAGCAGCGTTGGCTTTTCGGTGCCGGAGCGGTCGCAGCCAGCGCGCTGTGGTTCACCGGTCTGGGTCTCGGTGCGCGCAAACTGGCCGGGCTGTTCGCGAATCCGTCCACCTGGCGTGTCCTGGACGGGATCATCGCGGTGGTGATGGTGGCACTCGGTGTGTGGATGGCGGTGGCTTGACCGCTGGACCTCGGCTACCGGATGCTGACCGCCTACCTCTGAGGTAATTGAACCGCGACGCGGCCCGCATGATCATGGGGACCATGACCAAGCCACCAGTTCTACTGCTGCACGGCGTGTTCGGAAGTCCCGGTCTACTCGAACCATGGGTGCGTTTCCTGGGCGATGCGGGCTACCACTGTCATGTCCCCACCTTCCCCGGCCGCGATCCTTCCGATGACCGGGTGCTGGCGAAAACCGGTGTCGCAGAGTGCGTGGACATCGCCCTGCGCGCCTACGACGCGATCGGGGAGCCGGCCGTCGTGATCGGGCACAGCTTCGGTGGTTTCGTGGCGCAGAAGGTGGCGGCGGCCCGCGACTGCGTCGCCCTGGTGATGCTCGCGTCGGTCCCGCCGGGTGTGCTGTGGCCGCAACTGCGCTCGCTACCCCACCTGATCCCGGTGCTTCCGGCGACCCTGGCGGGACGACCGTTTCGGCCCTCGACCGCCACCATGCATGCCGTCCCGCTCAACACCTTGCCGGCGGCGGAGCGAGACATGCTGATTCCCAGACTGGTCCGCGACTCCGGGCGGGTGTTCCGGACCATGTCGCTCGGATTGCCGATCATGCATGTCGATCCGGCGGACGTGACGTGTCCCGTGCTGTGCGCCAGTGCCGGCGCCGGCGCCGACCGCAACGTCGCCCCCAGGATGTCCCGCCGCCTCGCGGCACGCTACCGCGCCGAGCACCACGTGTATCCCGCTCTGCCGCACTGGATCATCGCCGAATCGGCACTTCCGGAGGTCGGACCGCCGACGGTGGCGTGGCTGGACCGGGTGGTGCCCACTCAGAGCAACAAGGCGTGACTGTCCAGGAGGCGCAGCGCCGCATCGTGGTCCGGTGTCGGCATCGCCGCGAGCAGTGTCCGTGAGACACCGGCTTCGGCATACTGGTCGAGTTGCGCAGCCGACGGGTCGTTGGTGAGGGCGACGACGGTGAGCGGGGACCGGCCGTTTTCGGCGGCAAGGTTCTGCAGCTCGCGGATGGCTCCGGCCAACCGGGTGGCCTGCACGTCTGGTGGTGCCAGCCACCCATCGGCTTCTGCGACCACCCGGGAAAAGGTGCTCGGCCCCCAACCGCCGAGCAGCAGCGGTGGCCGCGGCAGCTGAACCGGCTTCGGCCAGGACAGGATCTTGTCGAAATCGACGTGTTCGCCGTGAAACTCGGCTTCGTCGTTGTTCCAGATCTGCTGTGCCGCCCGTAGCCGTTCGGAGACCAGCCGTACCCGGATTCGCGGGTCGGTGCCGTGGTTGCGCATCTCCTCCCGCAGCCACCCCGCTCCGACGCCCAGTTCCACCCGGCCCGCGGACAGTACGTCCAGGCTGGCCACTTCCTTGGCGAACAGGATCGGATCACGTTGTGCCAGAAGGGTAACGGCCGTACCGAGTCGCAGCGACGAAGTGACCGCCGCGGAGGCAGCCAGCAGCACGAACGGATCGAAGTTTCGTGCATACTCCGCGGGCAGCGGGTCACCCGTCGGCGTCGGCGTCTCGAACTCGACCGGTATGTGCGTGTGTTCGGGCACGAACATCGACTCGAAACCGCGCTGTTCGATCTCGCGGGCCAGCGTCGTGGGAGCCAGACTGTCAGCATTGGCCGCGGTGAAGATTCCGATATCCATGGCACTATGGTCAACGTTGCCATCAGTGTGAAGGTCAAGAGCCTGTGGAGGATTCGACGTGCTGATCGGAGAACTCGCCGCGCTCACCGGCGCCAGCCGGCGCTCGTTGCGTCACTACGAGGATGAAGGCCTTCTGATATCGGCGCGCGCCGCGAACGGCTACCGCACCTACGATGCTGCCGCCGTCGCGACCGTGCACAAGATCAAGGCACTGCTGGGCGCCGGAATGACGCTGGACCTCGTCCGGCAGGTGCTGCCCTGCACCGTGGACGCCACCCCCCGGGTGGAGCCATGCGCTCGACTACTGACGGCGCTGCGCGGAGAAATGGCGCGTCTGGACGAGAGCGCCGCCGCTATTCAGTTGAGCCGCAACCAGATCGCCGCAATCGTGGAACGCAGCACCACCTCGGCTCCGAGCCGGTGAGAAGCCGAGTGACGGTGACCGTGTGCGTCTGAGCCCAGGTCACGCCGGTGCCGGGAACATCACCGTGATACAGAACGGGTGACCCGCCGGGTCGATCAGGACGCGCCAGTTGTCCGGATCGGGTTGGACGTCGGCCTTGGTGGCGCCCAACGCGATGATCCGGGCCTCCTCGGCGTCCAGGTCGTCGACCGCGAGATCGAGGTGCAGTTGCTTCGGCGTCCGCCCGCCCGGCCAGGTCGGGGGCAGGTGATTCTCGATCCGTTCGAAGGTCAACAGGATGCCCGGTGCGCGTAACACCGCCAGATCCGGTGTCGACCGCACCACCTCGGCTCCCAGGACATCACGGTAGAAGTCACCGAGTGCCGCTGGGTCCGGGCAGTCCACCGCGATCGCACCCAACCGAATTCCCATAACGCTTCCAACGGGGCTTTTCGCAGAGATGTTCCGGGGTTCGCGAATAGGATCGGGCCAAATGGCCCGCAGATCACCGCAAACCGAGCGTCTCGTGGAAATGGTCGAGTACCTGGCGGCGGATCCACATCGCGAGTACCAGCTCACGGAGTTGGCGCGCCTGGTCAACCTGGACGCCGCCACCTGTCATCCGATGCTCACCGAGCTCACTCGGGTGGGCTGGCTGGTCAAGGACCGCGTACGCAAGACCTACCGGCTGGGGCCGCGCCTCATTGCCGTCGGCGCGGCGGCGCAGGCGTCCCTGCCGATCGCGACCTACGCCCGACCCGAGATGCTCCGGTTGAGCGCGGACACCGGTGTGCCGGCCTGCCTGTTCATCCCGTCCTCGGACGACCTGGTGATTGCCGACCTGACGTACCCGGACGGCACCGACACCGGGCATCTCCCGTTGCAGGCCGGCGATCACATCGAATTCGGCCCGCCCCTCGGGGCGGTCCTGGCGGCGTGGGCGAGCCAGTTCACCGTCGACACCTGGCTGCGCCGCGTCGCACCCGGCCCCGACGACCCCGTGCGCACGTGGCGGATCCTGCAGATGATCCGGGAGCGCCGATTCTCGGTCGAACTGTCACCGGCACCGCAAGCCCAGATGCAGGAGATGACGGATTTCGCGATCGGAGAGGTGCACGGTTCCCGCCGGGCCGAACGCATGATCGGTGGGCAGCGACCCGTCATGACACCGGACCTGATGCTCGGGGGCATCGACGAGGCCGCGGTGTATGTGCCGCTGTCGGTCAGTGCGGCCTGCTTCGACCCCGGCGGCGCACCCGTGGCCGCCCTGTCGGTGCTGACGATGGCCGATCCCAAGACCGGCCGGGAACTGCTGACCCTCGGGGAGAACGTCAGCGCCGCGGCGGACACCATCACCGCACGCCTGCGCGACCATTGACACCTGCGCGTTTTGCACTATGCAAATGCTTGCCCGGGGCGTCTCGGCCGACTTACGGTGACCGGCACCACGGTGATCGAGGAGGCCTGCGTGAGCACCGAGCAGAAGGTGACCTACTGCCGCATCTGTGAGCCGCTGTGCGGGCTGATCGCCACCGTCGAGGACGGTCGCCTCCAGTCGCTGCGCCCCGACAAGGACCATCCGCTGTCCCAGGGCCGGGCGTGCCCCAAGGGCATCGCGTTCACCGATGTGCAGAACGACCCCGACCGGGTGCTCCACCCGTTGCGCCGCGAATCCGACGGCAGTTTTGCCGAGGTCAGCTGGGACACCGCGCTCAGCGATATCGCGCGCAGGCTGCAGGGGGTGCTCGACACCCACGGCGGCGACTCGGTCGGCGAGTACCTCGGAAACCCGTCGGCGTTCGGGTACGCCGCGAGTCTGTGGTCGGGCCTGTTCATGAAACGGATCGGGGCCGGGCACATGTACTCGGCCGGGTCCCAGGACATCAACAGTCGCTACGTGGCCAGCAAGCTGCTGTACGGGGCGGCAACCCAGATACCGTTCCCCGATCTGCCGCGCACCGACTTCCTGTTCATGCTCGGCGCCAATCCCCTGGTGTCGCATGGCAGTGCGTTGCGGGCGCCCCGGGTCAAGGACGATCTGTCGGCGATCGTCAAACGCGGCGGCCGCATCATCGTGGTCGATCCGCGTCGCACCGAAACGGCGGCGGCCTACGAACATGTGGCGGTGCGCCCGGATTCCGACTCCTGGCTCATGCTCTCGCTGCTGCATGTCGTGTTCGCCGACGGCCTGGAGAACCGCCCAGCCATCGCGACGCAGTCGACCGGTGTCGAGACCCTGCGCGCGTTGTGCGCGGACTTCCCGCCGGAGGACACCGCCATCCGCACTGGAGTGCCCGCCGAGACCGTGCGCGCGCTGGCGCACGACTTCGCCACTGCCAGAATGGCGGTCGCCTACGGACGCACCGGCGCCTGCCTCGGGCATCACGGCACCCTGGTCAGTTTCCTGATCGACGCGCTCAACCTGGTGACCGGCAATCTGGACCGGCCCGGCGGGGCGCTGATGTCGCATCAGGTGATCCCGGTCGAGGACATGGGCGAACGGTCGGGTGCCTTCGGATACAACAGCAAGCGTTCCCGGATCGGCGATTTCCCCGACGTCTTCGGCTCCTTCCCCGCCGCCCTGATCGCCGATGAGATCACCACGCCAGGCGTGGGTCAGCTGCGCGCGCTGTTCGTGTTCGCCGGCAACCCGGTGCTGTCCGTACCCAACAGCGCCGCCCTGGACGCCGCGCTACCACAGCTGGACCTGATGGTGTCGCTCGACCTCTACGTCAACGAGACCAACCGGCACGCCGACTACATCCTGCCGGGCACCACGTTCCTGGAACGCGACGATATGCCGATGGCCTACGCCGCCTGTTGCCCGACGGTGTTCCTGCAGGCCGCCGAGCCGGTGCTGGAACCGTACGGCCAGGCCCGGCCGGAGTGGGAAGTGTTCGAGGAGCTGGCCGCCCGGATGGACGTATCTCTGCTGGCCACCGGCCCGCTGGCCCCACTCAACCCGGTGCTGCGCTGGCTGGAGCGCCGCGGCCTGCGACTCACCCCGCAGAAGATGATGAACGCGCTGCTGCGTATCGGTCCATACGGGGATCGGTTCGGGCTGCGCCGGGGTGGGCTGAATCCGCAGAAACTCAGGGACAATCCGCATGGCATCGTGCTGGCCGAGCATGCGCCGCACGGCGTGCTCTCCGACGTGGTGGCTCACAAGGACGGCAATGTGTGCCTGAACCCCGCCGAGATCATCGGCGAGATCGCGCGACTGGGTACCGCGCCCAGCACGAGTCCGCAATTTCCGTTGTCGGCCATCGGCATTCGCGAGCTCAGGTCGCAGAACAGCTGGATGCACAACAGCCCGACCCTGATGAAGGGCAAACGCCGGCAGCGGGCCCGCATCAACATCGACGATGCCGAAGCCGCCGGTATCGCCGACGGTGACCCCGCGCGGGTGGTCTCCGCGACCGGCGCGATCGAACTGGAAATGACGATCACCGACGAGGTCGGCCCCGGCACCATCGCGATCCCGCAGGGCTGGGGTCACCGCGGCGGAGGCTGGCGGCTGGCCAACTCCAATCCCGGCGTCAACGTGAACGAACTGACCTCGAGCCGGCCCGAGGATCTCGAGGCACTCGCCGGTATGTCCGTGCTCAACGGGGTGGCGGTACGACTGGAAGCGGTTGTCGCGCCGACCACGCGCGATGCAGCCTCGGTGCTCACCGAGTCGCGCTGACCTTCTCGAGCACGGCGACCGTCACGATCTCGGCCGCAATCAATGTCAGCGCGCGGCGGGTCTCGTGCGGGTCGGTAGCGGTATCGCCTCGGGAGTACCGGGACACCGCGAACACATCGGCAAACGTGGACCTACCGCCGCCGTCGAGCTCGTCCTTTCCGACCACCGCGACAACGGGTTTCGGAGACGCGCGCCGTGCGACGACGGCGGGCAGCTTCCCCGACAGGGTCTGAGTGTCCAGCCGGCCTTCGCCGGTGATCACCAGATCCGCCTGTGCGCAGTGTCGGTCAAAGCCGAGCAGATCGAGGAAGAACCCCGCCCCGGAGACGATACGGGCACCCAGCAATGCCGCTGCGAAACCGCAGCCGCCGGCGGCACCTGCCCCCGACAGTTCGGCGACCGAAGCAGCATCGACCCATCCTGAACGCGCCAGCGCGACGATGAAGTTGTCGTACCCGTTCTCCAGGGTCTCGATATCGGCTGCGGTAGCGCCCTTCTGAGGTCCGTACACCGCTGCGGCTCCAGCAGGACCGCGCAGCGGATTGGTGACATCGCAGGCGACGATCAACTCCGCGCCCAGGCTGCCCGTGAATTCGATCCGGTGGATTACGCCGAGATTCCGAGCCATAGGTGGTAGTTCGGCACCCAGATGATCGAAGTATCGGAACCCCAGCGCCGCCAGCATCCCGATACCGGCGTCACTGCTCGCACTGCCACCGAGGGCCAGCACGATGCGCTGAGCGCCCGTGTCGACAGCATGTCGAATTGCCTGTCCGAAACCGTAACTCGAGGCGTCCAGTGCAGCCGACGCCATTCCCGGCAAGGTTCCCAGCCCGCAGGTGTTGGCGATCTCGACCACCGCGGTGTCACCGCGGATGGCGATGGCGGCGGTATGGTCCAGACCGGTCGCGCCCTGAACGCTGACCTGGTCCGCGGTGTAACCGGCGGCCAAGGCGGCGGCGACGCTACCGTCGCCGCCGTCCGCCAGGGGCAGGGTGCGTACGTCCAGGCCTGCTGCCGAGAGTTCCTGTGCGAGGGTGTCCGCCACCTCGGATGCGGACAGGCTGCCCTTGAACTTGTCCGGCGCAATCAGAACGGTCACCACTGCCCCACTCCTTTTTCTTCAGTGCCCGGCGACCGTGCCGGTGAGCACCGGCTGGCCATTGGCGGTGGGAGACGCGGTCTCAACTGTCGGCTCACTAGCCCCGGCCTGCAACGACGGAACCTTTTTGCCCGCGAATACCTTTCGGACCCGGTCGATATCGACCTCGCCGTTCCATTTCGCCACGAACAGCGTGGCCACCGCGTTACCGATGAAGTTCACCAGTGCGCGGCACTCCGACATGAACTTGTCGATACCGAACACCAGCATGATGCCGATCGCCGGAATGGTGCCCAGGGTGCTGAGCGTGGCGGTCAGCGCGATGAAGCCACCGCCGGCCACCCCCGCGGCGCCCTTGGAGGTCAACAACATCACCGCGAGCAGACCCACCTGCTGTCCGATCGACAGCTCGGTGTTGGTGGCCTGGGCGATGTACAGCGCCGCCAGCGAGAGGTAGATCGCTGCCCCGTCGAGGTTGAAGCTATACCCGGTAGGCACCACGAGCCCGACGGTGGGCTTGCTGACGCCTGCATGCTCGAGTTTGCGCATGAGCGCCGGCAGCGCCGGTTCGGCCGTCGACGTCCCAAGGATCAGCAACAGCTCTTCCTTGAGGTAGCGCAGCATGTGGAAGATGTTGAGCCGCAGGTAGGCCATGACCGAACCGAGCACGACGAACACGAAGAGCGCCGAGGTCACGTAGAACAGTAGGATCAGGCTGCCGAGGCTGGTCAGGGTGGACACCCCGTACTTGCCGATCGCGTAGGCCATCGCCCCGAACGCACCGAGCGGCGCCAGCTTCATGACGTAGCCCAGAACCTTGAACACGATCGCGGTCAGCCGGTTGACCGCGTCGAGCACAGGCCCGCCGATCTGGCCGACCGCGTTGAGTGCGACGCCGAAGATCACCGCCAGGAAGATGACCTGCAGGATGTCACCTTCGACGAAGGGGCCGAAGACACTGTCGGGCACCAGGTGGGTGATGAACTCCCACCACTGTTTCTCTTCGCCCGCGGTGATCAACTTCTGCGCCGAATCGCTGGCTTCGATGGAGTCGGGATTGGCGTTCACACCGTCGCCCAGGCGGAACAGGTTGATGGCGACCAGACCGGTGATCATCGCCAGAATGGTGCCGATCTGAAAGTAGGTCAGCGCCTTGATCCCGGTCATACCAACCTTTTTCAAGTCGGCGACGCTGGCGATGCCGCCGACGATCGTCAGGAAGACGATCGGGCAGATCAGCATCTTCATGGCGGTGATGAAGGTCGTACCGATCGGCTCCATGGCCTCACCGGTGGATGGCGACAGCCACCCCACAAGGACGCCGAGGACGATGGCGATCAGCACCCAGAAATACAACTGCTTGTACCACCGCTTCTTCTGCGGGGCCGGCGCATCCGCCGGGTCGATATCGATCATGTTGTCAGCCTTCGGATTCAGAGGAGTATCAGGCCGGCGTGAGGGCCGGGGTCAGAGCGTCGACGATGGCGTCGGTCATGGCGTCCGTGCCTGCGGATCCCCCGATGTCGCGGGTGCGGACCCCGCTGCCGGTGGCGGTTTCGATGGCGGCTTCGACGCGGCGGGCCTGCTCATGAAGGCCGAAGTGGTCGAGCATCAGCGCAGCGCTGGCGATTGCGCCGATCGGATTGCTGACACCTGCACCCGCGATATCGGGCGCGGAGCCGTGCACGGGTTCGAACATGCTGGGGAAGCGGCGTTCCGGGTTGAGGTTCGCACTCGCGGCGACGCCGAGGCTGCCGGCCAGCGCCGAACCCAGGTCGGACAGGATGTCGGCGTTGAGGTTGGAGGCCACGACGACCGACAGATCTTCCGGGTGCAGGATGAACTTGGCGCTCATCGCGTCCACCAATACGGATTCGGTCGTCACGTCCGGGTAGTCGAGGGCGACGCGGTTGAAGATCTCGTCCCACAGCACCATGCCGTACTGCTGGGCGTTGGACTTGGTGACGCTGGAGACCTTCTTGACCCGGCGAGTGCGGGCCAGGTCGAACGCGAACCGCATGATGCGTTCGCAGCCCTTCTCGGTGAACAGCGCGGTCTGCAGCGCCACCTCATTGCCCGGCCCACGGCCGCTGAGGTTGCGTCCGCCCAGACCCGCGTACTCGCCCTCGCTGTTCTCTCGGACGACGATCCAGTCGAGGTCGGTGTCGTCGGCCTTGCGCAGCGGAGAAACGACTCCGGGCAGGAACTTCACCGGGCGGATATTCGCCCACTGATCGAAGTTCTGGGTGATGTTCAGCCGCAGGCCCCACAGGCTGATGTGATCGGGAACGTTCTGCCAACCGACCGCGCCGAAGTAGATCGCGTCGAATGCCTGCAGGATGTCCAGTCCGTCGTCGGCCATCATCGTGCCGGTCTGCTCGTAGTATTCGCAGCCCCATGGAAACTCGGTCCAGTCGAAAGCGAACTCGCCGCCGGACTGAGCGGCCAGGGTGTCGAGCACCCGGCGCCCTGCGGCGACGACCTCTTTACCCACCCCGTCGGCGGGGATGGCGGCGATCTTGAATGTCTGTGTCATCGATACTCCTCGGGCGTTCTTTGTTGTGTGGGTCACAACGGCTTCTGGAGTCCATTAGGCGGGTCGCCGGCAATCGCGGTCCAAGACGAAGATGCGATTCGGCATATAGGATTTACCTATCAATCGAGATCCCAGGGGTGGGCATGGATGTTCGGCAGCTCAGGTTCTTCCTGGCGGTGGTCGACCACGGCGGTTTCAGCAAGGCCGCCGATCAGCTGATGATCGCCCAGCCGTCCCTGTCCCAGGCCATCGCGGCATTCGAGAAGGAACTCGGCATCCCGCTGTTCCATCGCGTGGGGCGCGGCGTGGTCCTCAGCGAAGCAGGCCATGTGCTCGTCGGATCCGCCCGTACGGTGCTGCGCGACGTCGACGAGGCGACGGCGGCGGTGCGGGCGCTCAAGGGTTTGCGCGGTGGCCGGGTGGACCTCATCACCATGCCGTCGCCGGGCATGGAGCCGCTGACCACCCTCCTGACGGCGTTCGCCTCGTCCTATCCCGAGGTGACGCTCAATGCCGAGGCGGGCTTCACCCCCGAGGAGATCCTCGACAGCGTCCGCAGCGGCGCGTGCGAGATCGGGATCCTGGGATCACCCGCACCCATCCGGGCCCCGGACCTCACCGTCGTGCCGCTGGAA
Source organism: Mycobacterium sp. P4_H6 (assembly GCF_056400845.1). Classification (NCBI taxonomy): domain Bacteria; kingdom Bacillati; phylum Actinomycetota; class Actinomycetes; order Mycobacteriales; family Mycobacteriaceae; genus Mycobacterium; species Mycobacterium sp. P4_H6. The sequence continues at coordinate 47,981 of NZ_JBFUKN010000027.1, forward strand.
GCCCAGGCGTTGGTGCTGATCTCCGGCCCCGACGACCATGTGACGGCGGAGCCCACCGTCCGTCGCGACGAACTCGACGGGTGCCGGCTCATCGTCTCTCAGCGCGGATCCCTGATGCGCGCGCTGGTCGACGAAGTCATCGCCGACGGCACGCAGATCATGATCGTCGCCGAGATCGCCCATCGGACCTCCATCCTGCCGATGGTGCTCAACGGGCTCGGCCGCGCGGTGATGCCGTCGGCGTGGACCGAATCTGCCCGCCGCGCCGGTGCCCATGTGCAACGCATCGTGCCCGAGTCCTATCTGCACGTCGCGGCGGTCAGCCGCACCCGGCATCTCACCGCGCCGGCCGCCGCGCTGATGGATGAGGCGCGCCGCTACGGCACCGGAGTGCGCCGGCGGCCCGGCAGGACGTGACCGACCTCGCAGCATACGATCGGCTCCGGCGGGGTACCCATACAACCCGCTGCTCAACGCCGAGCCGCGCATTTCAGAAGCACGCCGTTGAGCAGTGAGGACGTCCATGCCGGTATCCCCCACACCGTCGAACACCCAGGCAGTCGAGCAGGAGGTCTGGCCCGGGAAGGCCTATCCTCTCGGGGCGACCTACGACGGTTCCGGTACCAATTTCGCGCTCTTCAGTGAGGTCGCCGAACGGGTGGACCTGTGCCTCTTCGACGAGGACGGCACCGAGACCCGGTACCGATTGCCCGAGGTGGACGCATTCGTCTGGCACGGCTTCCTGCCGACCGTGGAGCCGGGTCAGCGGTACGGGTACCGGGTGCACGGACCTCATGACCCCGCCGCCGGTGATCGGTGCAATCCCAACAAGCTGCTGCTCGACCCGTACGCGAAGGCCATCGACGGGACCTTCCAATGGGACCAGTCGCTGTTCGGTTACGACTTCGGGGAACCCGACAGCCGCAACGATGACGACTCCGCGGCCAGCATGCCGAAGTCGGTGGTGATCAACCCGTTCTTCGACTGGGGCATCGACCGCCCGCCGCAGCGTGAATACGCCGACAGCTTCATCTACGAGGCGCACGTCAAGGGGCTGACGGAGACCCACCCGGACATCCCCGACGCCATCCGCGGGACGTACGCCGCGATCGGCCACCCGGCGATCATCGATCACCTCAAGGCGCTCGGGGTCACCGCCATCGAGCTGATGCCGGTGCACCATTTCGCCAACGACTCCACCCTGATCGACAAGGGCCTGTCCAACTACTGGGGTTACAACACCATCGGTTTCTTCGCCCCCGACTCCAAATACTCCAGCAGCGGGACCCCCGGCGGTCAGGTGCAGGAGTTCAAGGCCATGGTGCGCACCCTGCACGAAGCCGGCATCGAGGTGATCCTGGATGTGGTCTACAACCACACCGCCGAGGGCAACCACCTCGGTCCCACGGTGTCGATGCGTGGAATCGACAATGCCGCGTATTACCGGCTCGTCGAGGACGACAAGCGTTACTACATGGATTACACGGGAACCGGCAACAGCCTCAACGTCGGGCACCCGCATTCGCTGCAGCTGATCATGGACTCGTTGCGGTACTGGGTCACCGAGATGCACGTCGACGGTTTCCGTTTCGACCTGGCGTCGACGCTGGCCCGCGAGTTCTACGATGTCGACAAGTTGTCGACATTCTTCGAACTGGTGCAACAGGATCCGACGGTCAGCCAGGTGAAGCTCATCGCCGAGCCGTGGGATGTCGGGCCCGGCGGCTATCAGGTGGGTAACTTCCCGCCGCAGTGGACCGAATGGAACGGCAAGTACCGCGACACCGTGCGCGATTTCTGGCGCGGTGAGGCGGCAAGCCTCGGCGAGTTCGCGTCCCGTCTGACGGGTTCGGCAGATCTCTATGAGCAGAGCGCACGCCGCCCGGTCGCCTCGATCAACTTCGTCATCGCCCACGACGGTTTCACGTTGCGAGACCTGGTGTCTTACAACGAGAAACACAATGAGGCCAACGGCGAGGACAACAACGACGGCGAGAGCCACAACAGGTCGTGGAACTGCGGGGTGGAGGGTCCCACCGATGATCCGGAGATCACCGCCCTGCGGGCTCAGCAGGAGCGCAACTTCCTGACCACACTGCTGCTCTCCCAGGGTGTGCCGATGATCTGCCACGGCGACGAGCTCGGGCGTACCCAGGGCGGCAACAACAACGGCTACTGCCAGGACAACGAGATCACCTGGGTGGATTGGGAGAACGCCGATCAGGAACTGGTGGACTTCGCCGCCCGGGTCTCGGCGTTGCGCGCCGAACATCCGGTGTTTCGCAGGCGCCGGTTCTTCAACGGCCGGCCGGTGCGACAGCGCGGCTCTGCCGGCGTACCCGACATCTCCTGGTTCCGACCCGATGGGACGGAGATGAACGACGAGGACTGGGACACCGGATTCGGCAAATCGATCGCCGTCTACCTCAACGGCAACGGCATCCCCGACCTGGACGCCCGTGGCCAGCGGGTGACCGACGACTCGTTCGTGGTGTGCTTCAACGGTCACCACGAGCCCCTCGAGTTCACCCTGCCCTCCAAGGAGTTCGGGCCGGCGTGGCACACGGTCATCGACACCGCGATTCCGGTCGGCACCAGCGATGAGGTCATCCCCGCGGGTGAATCACGCAAGGTCGCCGCGCGCTCGGTCACGGTGTTCCAACAGGCGGAGTGACCGGCTGGTTCTATGCTGCTCCCCATGGGCGCAGTGGCCAGGAACAACATCAAGACAGTGGGCGTCGAAGGCGCTCCCGTCCTGCTGCTGGCCCATGGGTTCGGCTGCGACCAGAACTTGTGGCGGCCCGTGGTCGAACGTCTCCAATCCGATTTCCGGATCGTGCTGATGGACCACGTGGGGGCGGGCGCCTCCGACCCGACGGCGTGGGACGCCGAGAAGTACTCCACGCTGTCCGGGTACGCGGCCGATGTTCTGGAGATCCTGCGCGAGCTCGACCTGCACGACGTGGTGTTCGTCGGCCATTCGGTGGCGTCGATGATCGGCGCCTTGGCGGCCATCGCCGATCCGAGCCGATTCGCCAAACTCATCATGGTGACCCCGTCGCCGCGCTACATCGACGACGGCGAGTATCGCGGCGGGTTCTCCGAGGGCGATATCGAGGAACTCCTGGAGTCCATCGACGCGAACTACCTCGGGTGGTCGAAGACGATGGCGCCGGTCATCATGGGCAACCCCGACCGCCCCGATCTGCATGCCGAGCTGGAAGAGACGTTCTGCCGGACCGACCCGGCCTGCGCCAGGGTGTTCGCCCGCGCCACCTTCCTGTCGGACAATCGTTCTGACCTACCACACGTCCCGGTGCCGACGCTGATCGTCGAGTGCACCCAGGACGCCATCGCCCCGCGCACCGTCGGCGCCTTCGTGCAGCAGCAGATCCCCGGCAGCCGGTTGGTCACCCTCGACGCAATGGGCCACTGCCCGCACGTGAGCGATCCGGACGCGACCGCGTCGGCCATCGCCGCGTTCGCCACACCATGACCAGCCTGGATTTCGAGGACTTCTGGGATAAGTCGCCCTCCGGGCATCTGATCCTCACAACGGACGGTCGCATCGTCAGCGCGAATGCCACCATCGTCGGCTGGTTGCGTCACCCCAAGGGCGCGCTGCACGAGAAGGCGTTCGCCGATCTCCTGACCACCGGCGGAAGAATCCACTACGAAACACATTTCGTTCCGATGCTGCGGATGACCGGCACGCTCGAAGGTGTCACCGTCGACATGTTGGCCTCCGACGGGGAGCGGCTGCCGATGTTCCTGACCGCCAACGTCAAAACCGCGACCGCCGATTCGCCCGAGCTGTGGCGCGTCACCGCGGTGGACGCCACCGACCGACGGGCCTACGAACGCGAACTCCTTGCCGAACGCCGCCGCGCCGAGACCGAGCAGGAGCGTGCACGCGCGTTCGCCGCCACCCTGCGCCGCTCGCTGCACCCGCCGTTGTTGTCGCCACCACCGGGTCTGGAGGCCGCCGATCACTACCACACTGCATCGGCCGACGACGTGGGCGGCGATTTCTACGATCTGTTCCCGTTGTCGTCGAACACCTGGGGTTTCTTCCTCGGCGATGTCGCGGGCAAGGGTGTCGACGCCGCCGTTGTCACCACCCTTACCCGCTACGTCCTGCGTTCGGCCGCGGTCTTCGACGACGTCCCGGTGCAGGTGCTGCACAACCTCAATACGGTGCTGCATCAGCAGCTGGGCATCGAACGCCACCGGCTGTGCACCGTGGTCTACGGAAACCTGACACCGCGGGGCGACGGTTTCGACGTCGATCTGGCCAGCGCGGGTCACCTGCCCCCGTTGCTGCTCACCGGTGACGGGAACGCGTATTTCGCCGACACCATCGGCGGTCAGGCCGTCGGAATGATCCAAGACCCTCACTTCTTCAGCAGCCGAATGCATCTCGGATCCGGCGACACCCTGGTGCTCTACACCGATGGTGTGACCGAGGCGCGTGTCGGCCCCGGAGTCGAACGTTACGACGACGATGGCGAGCTCCTGCGGTTCGCCCGCCGGCACGCGCCGGCCAGTGCATCCGAGATCGTCGAGGCCGTGCGGGGTCTGCTCGGCGAGCTGGGCGCGGGAGTCGAGGACGATGCCGCGGTGCTCGCATTCGGGGTGCCGCGGGACGGCGACGCGTAGGCCGAGGCTGGTTTTTGAACCTCACGGTTGCATCCGACGCGCCACCTCAACTCCGGGTACAGAAGCAACCATTCACCCTCGGCACTTACGACGGTACGCCTCATCTATCAAGATTGGGACCCATCCTCGACCAGTAATGTGTTTGCAGCAGCGCCGATATGGCTACCGACCAGTCATGGCTGAATCTTCTGTTGACGGTCGCATCGATGCGGTGGCCCCCGGCGACATCGTCGCTCTCGATCGTGGCGCCGGCGAGCACGCGTACAAAGTGGTCCACAAGGAGGAGTCCGAATCGGGTTACCTGATCACCTTCGAGGGCGATGACGGCGAGACGTTCCAGCTTCAGATAGCGGCCGGTGAGCCGGTGAAGCGGTCACTCGAAGCGAAGTGGGAGTCGACGCAGAGCCCGACCCCGCATTCGCCGTGACCATGGTGGACACCGTCGAGTACGCCCCCGGGCGCTGGGCCGATCTGTTCGGAGAGCCATCACGGCCGTGCGTGCTGTTGTGGCACGGCACGCAGACCGACTCCCGCGCCGCGGTCCGGGTACTGGCCGAGGCCATCGCCGAGCTCGGAGTAGGGGTGATCGCCCCGGATTGGGATTCCCACGCCGCCGACGGCGGGCGTGCGGACCTACTGAATTCGGTGCGGTTCGCGCGCACCCGGTCCGCGGGCGCCGATCTCGTCCTCGTGGGCTGGTCGCTGGGCGGAGTCGCCGCGGCCGGGCTGACATTGCGCGCGCGGGAGTTCAATGTTCCTGTCGCGCATACCGTCTGCCTTGGTGGCGCGTTCATGGTGAATGATCCGATCTCCGGTGGCCCGGCCCTGCGCGAGGTCCCCGATACGGCGGTGCGCACGCCATTCAGCTTGCTCATCGGCGATGGTGACGATGTGGTGCCCGCCTCGGCTGCCACCGAGTTCGCCGCCGGTCTACGGGCCTTGGACTGGCCCGTCGAGATCGTCGAGGTGGCCGCCGACCACGGCTCGATAGCCGGGGCGCGCTACGACGCTGCCGCCGACCGCTACGAGCCCGACAGTGACCCCGCCACCGCGGTCGTCGCCCGTGCGGTCGCCACCCATATCGCCGCAGTGGCGCAGGCCGCGTAGCGCCGTCCGCGAGGCGATGGCGCCCCGGAAATACAGATTCGCGCTATCCCGGCGCACAATACACTTGTAATGTAAGTGCCACTAGATTGCTGCGATTCGCATGAAACTTGCCGGGGGGCTCCGATTCGAACGCCTTGCAGGGCTCTTAACTGGCTGAATACACCCGACCAGTTCGAGTCCATGACCACATTCCTGAAGCAGCGACGGTTGCTGCGGCCGGCGCAGCTGATCATGGCGCTGGTCGCCTCGTCGTCGTCGCTGGTTCCGATCTCCTATCTGGCCACCCGGGACGATCTGTCCATCCCCGCCATCGCCGTGAGCGCCGCCTCGGCGATGTTCACCCTCGCGATGACGGCATCCTGGCTCAACAGGTGGCCGACCCGGTGGCAGTCGGAGGCCACCGGCCTGGTCGGAGCCGTGTTCATCGTCGTGTGGAGCGCCATCCAACCCTCGGCGGGGGTCGCCGCACTGGCCGTTGCCACACTGGCCGTCACCGGCGGCTACTTCGCCTTCTTCCACAATCCGCGCAGCCTGCTGTTCAACGTGGTTCTTGCGGTGACCGGCGCGGCATTCGCTGCGTCGCGACTGGCCGACGAGACCGATCTGGCGACCGCCTTCGCCGCGTTCTGGATCGTCTGGTTCCTCAACCTCTGCGTGCCTGTCGCGATCCGCGGAATGTCGCTGGCCATGGGGACGTACGCGACCCGGGCGGAGACCGACGGCTTGACCGGACTGCTCAACCGCCGCAGCTTCTCGCACGCGCTACAGCGCATGCTCACCGAACCCGGCAGGGGCGCAACACAACTGGCGGTCATCCTGGCCGATATCGACGACTTCAAACGCATCAACGACACCTTCGGACATGCCGAAGGCGATCGCGTCATCCGGGCGGTCGCCGATCTGCTGCGGGAACGTTGCCCGGCCCCGGCCGCGCTGTGCCGCGCCGGCGGTGAGGAATTCCTGATCGCGCTCACCACGCCGGCCTCGGCCCTGCCGTTGGCGCAGGGATTGTGCGGCGCGATCGCCGATATGCCCGATGGCGTGACCGCCAGCATCGGCGTGGCGAGTGTCGACCTGGGATCCCAGCACAATCCCGACGGTGACGCACTGGTGGGACAACTTTTCGCGGACGCCGACACCGCCATGTACGCGGCCAAGAGGAGTGGCGGGAACACGGTGAGGCACGCCTAGTGGGTGCGGTTCGCGCCTACTGACGCAACTGCGGCAGCACATCACGCTGCCACGCGGCGAAGAACCCCGCCATATCCGGGCCGATCTGCGACACGTACACCTCGTCGACGTCGGCATCGAGATACTGGCGGACCTGGGCCGCGTGCTTGTCGGCGTCCGGACCGCATGCCACCGAATCCGCGATGTCCTGCTTGGGGACGAGTTGCTGGAGAGCGGCGAAATCCTTTGGCCGCGGCAATATCTGAGCGGACTGACCGGGAAGCGCTTGGTTACCCCAGATCCGGTGCGCGGTGTCGACCGCGGTGTCGGCATCGGTGTCCCAGCAGACCTTGGTGCCTGCCTGCACCGGCTTGTCGCCGCCACCGGATGACCGGAACGTCTTCACCAGGTCGGCTTCCGGGGTGACCAGTACATACCCGTCCCCGATGCGGCCGGCGAGCTCGGCGGCCTGCGGCCCGAATCCCGAGACATAGATCGGGACCGGCTTCTCGGGCCGGGTGTAGATGCGGGCCTCCTGCACGTCGTAGTGCACGCCGTGGTGGCTCACCTCGTCGCCGCCCAGCAGCAGCCTGATCACCTCGACGGATTCCTCCAGCATTTCCTGGCGGACACCCACCGACGGCCAGGGGTCACCGAGGATGTGTTCGTTGAGGGCCTCGCCGCTGCCCACTCCCAGCACGAACTTGCCATCCAGCTGCACCGCGGCCGTCGCAGCGGCCTGGGCGATGATCGCCGGATGGATGCGCACCGTCGGACAGGTCACGGCCGTCGACACCGGCAACGACGTGGCCTCCGAGAGCGCGCCGATCACGCCCCAAACGAATGGACTCTGGCCTTGTTCGTCGTTCCATGGATGGAAGTGATCCGAGATCCACAGCGCATCGAATCCCGCGTCCTCGGCGCGTTTGGCCTGGTCAACAAGTTCCTTGGGGGTGAACTGCTCACAAGAAAGGAAGTATCCGATTTGTGCCATGGCCTCGGACTACCCGGTATCTGCGCGTTTATTCGGAGCGAGTCGCCGGGTAATCGTGCCTCAACCAAGACGAGAGGTCATCGGACATGGGCACAGGACCCGGCAAACACGCACGCAGGACTCCGCACACCACTGCGATCAGCCTGTCGATCTCATTCACGGTCGCATTCGCCGCCCTCGTGACGGCACTGATCATGCATGTGGCGGACTCCGCTGTCGCGGCACCGCGTCCCGAACCCGCACCGGTGGCCGTTACTCAGCCCGTCACCCAGGAGGGGCGGCTGATCGCGATCTCACCGGATTCACTCACCGCGCAGGGCCCCGACGGTGTCGCGCGCACCTACCGCGTGGATGATCAGACGCACGGGATCACCGCCGCCGGGAGCCAAATGGGGGGCACCACAGAGAACTTCACCGTCAATGACGAAGTGTCCATCATCGGTGTGACGCGCGGCGGGGACAACGTCGCCACCACCGTGGTGCACCGCGATGTCGCCAATCTCAACGGCCCGCCGATGGACTACGCACTGCCCTGATCGGTCCGTTCAGTCGGCAGAATCTTCGACGGCCAGTCGCTCGACCAACAGCGACATCCCGTGGTGCGCCGGCATCTCCACCGCGAAGCTGTGCAGATCGTCGACGTGCGCGATCTCTTTGCCGCTGAACATGTCCGAGACGACCGCGTCGGGCGGCAGGAATTCGGAACGCACCGTGCCGGCGATGTCGGCGTTGGCAAAGTTGAGCACCGTCAGTTGCAGCTGGTGCGGGTCGGCCAGTTGGTGAACCATGACCAGCATGCCGCGGTGCGACACCTCCGGAATGTCCACCTGGGTACTGGTCGCGATGCCGTAATGCGTTCGCACGGCGAGAATCGCCTGAAGCTGACGCAGGAAGCTGGCCTCGTTGGCCAGCTGATCCGGGATCGACCCGTACAGACTCTTACCGCGCGGCATCCCGGCGCTGGAGTGGGAGGCCTCGGGGTTCACACCCATGAGATCGTGCGCGGCGCGGTGGATCCAGCGGGTGTCGCCGCCACGGAGCAGTTCACTGACGTCATCGGGCGGGAGTGTGAGCATGCCGCACAGGTCCCAACCGGACAGTGCGAACACGCCTGGCTGCAGCGCGTTGAACATCGCGAGCAGCAAATGTGCCCGCCGGATCGGGTCGATATCGGTGATCTGGTCGAGGTCGGAGATACCCAGCGTCGCGGCGATGACGGTCGCCGTCGTGCAGGCGATGCCGTTGGTGGTGAACACCAGGTTGTACGGGGCGCTGGGGCCGGTGAGCGCTTCGATCAGATCGGTGCGCACGCTGTGCCCGAGTTCCTCGCCGGTGACCTCGTGACCCTTGTACAGGTAGATGTCGTCGCGGTGACCGGCTGACCAGTGCACGAGCTCGTAGGTCAGCTCGTCGTGGTTCTGCATGGCGTGCACCAGCGAGGCCGGATCGATCTCCGTTTCCAGCGTGGTGCGCAGCGTCAGCCGGAGGAACTCGGTGTCGGCGGTGGCCAGCGCGTGCTGATAGGCGGGCCTGTTGATGAAGTCATAGGACAGGTCGGGGCCGGCGATGCTGTTCTCGCGGATGTCGTCGATGGTGAGGTTCAGTTCCTGGAAGGTGAACCCGCCCAACTTGCGCACCATGCTGCCGATGAATTGGTTGGCCGCTTGGGACAGCGGGTGGCCCTCCGACCAGCCGACGTCGTCCTCGGAGGACTTCTCGGCGCCCAGGAATCCGTTGGCGTCCAGGCGCAGCCCGCCCGTACCGAGATCCGACAGCGAATGCAAGGCATCGCCGATCACCAGTCGCATGCCGGCGAAGCTGGGATCGAGCCAGTTGATCGAAGGCTGGCCATCCTTGAAGTAGTGCAGATAGACCCAGCGCCGTTCGACACCGTCGACACCGACGATCGGGCGGGTCACGCTCCAGTTCGTTTCCTTGATGCCCTCGGCATAGAAGATGACGCGCTGCAGGCGGCCGATGATGTAGCCGGCCTTGTCGAGCCAATCCTCGGTCGCGGCATCGCAATTCACCGAGTCCGCGCCCTCGGGGACGTCGGGCAGATGCTCCCAGTCCCGGGGATCGATATCGACCATGTGGTAGATGCCCGGGTAGTCCGCGTACTTCATCTCGGCAAGCCGGAAGTCCGCGCCCTTGCCGGTGTGGCCGGGCACGATGTCATCGATGATCGTGCCGCCGTACCAGTTGGCGGTACCGCACATCTGGCGGAACTCTTCCTCGGATCCGAAGGCGGGGTCGATCTGAGTGCTGATCCGGTCGAAGTGACCGTCGACGCTGGGGGTCAGTTGCCAGCCCGAGATGCCGCCGGCCCGTTTCACCGGGCCGGTGTGCACGGCTTGGATGCCGATCTCCGCAAAGGCCTTCCACAGTGTTTCATCGGCCATTGCCTTGAGGAACGACTCGTCGGACCGGGTGATCAGCGACAGCGGGTAGGCGGTGAACCACACCGACGCGGTCTCTACCGCCGTTCGGGGGTTGGGCCGGGCGAACGGGTTCTGCCACATCGAGCCCTGCCCGGAGAACTGCTGGCTGATCTCGTTGGCGTCGGCGAGCATCGACTGCGACAGCAGCCACGACACGTAGGCCTCGTTCTCGCCGGTCGGCGGACCGTCCTGGGCGAGCGAGCGCCGCACGAACGGGGTGCGCACTCGGGGACGGAAACGCAGGACCTTCGGGCGCGCCGGATGCAGGTGCTCGTCGAAGGTGATCTCCGCAGGCTCGTTGGCCTGGTCTTCAGAGCCGGACTCCGACGACGTGGCGGCAGATTGCGACGGCTCAGCCGCGTGTGACGACATCTGACTCCTCCCAGGTCTCGCGCAGCCGCTGCCCCGCCGCCGTTGGTATTGCCGTTATGTCCTTCACGGAAACGTCCGCCCGACCAACGCTACAGAGAGTTACCGATCCTCGGTCAGTCGGCGACGTCGAACGCCGCGATGACCTTGCGTGGCGTGATGCGCACGACCAGCTCGCCGGGGACGCCGTTGCGCGCACCGTACTCGTCGGCACGCTGCTCCCCCATGTAGCGCGCCGCGATCCGGGTGGCGGTGCCACGCAGATCCGGGTCGTCCTCGCTGAGCTCGGCGATTCCCTGCACCTGCACGAACGAGAACGGCGGGTGCTCGTCGTCGACGAGCAGTACGACCCGGGGATCACGTTGCAGAGCACGGCCTTTGGCGGTGTCTGCCCCGGTGTTGAACACCAGACGGCCGTCCTCCACCAGGAACCAGACCGGGGCGATCAAGGGGCGGCCGTCGGCGGCGACGTAGCCGAGCTTTCCGGTCCGGGTGCCCGCCGACAGAAATTCGATGACGTCCTCGCTCAGAGAATCAGTTGCCATCGATCCATCATGCGCCCGTCACGGTGAGCACGCCTTACGACGTTGTTAGCTGCATCACGAATGAACGTCGCGCAAACTGGGTAATGTGCTCGTGTCATGGAAGATCGAGCAAAGCAGCGCGCGGCCTTCTCCCGAACCGGAGTCGGGGCCACGATGACGCATGCCGTGCAGATCCGCGATGACATCGCCGCCTGGCTCGCGCAGAGTCTGACGTTGGACGCGGAGAAGACCAGCGACATCGTGCTCGCCGTCAACGAGGCACTGGCCAACGCCGCCGAACACGCCTATCTGAACTCGCCGAAGCCCGGGCCGATGCATGTCCGCGCCGAGCACGATCCGGAGCTGGCCACGTTGACCGTGTGGGTCACCGACGAGGGTCGCTGGCACGTGAAGGATCCCTCGATGGCGCCGAATCCCGGTCGGGGCCGCGGCACGATGTTGATGCGTGCCCTCGCGGACCGCACCGCGGTCGACTCGACGACCACCGGCACCGAGGTGCGACTGCAGTGGGATCACATCCGGGCCCGTCTGGATGCCGCCGCCCAGAAGGCGCAGGACGACGACCGACTTTTGGCCTGAATGCAGCGTTAGTGCGTCGGCGTCCCACCGGCCGGCAGCGGCCTCGATGCGGTGAAGAACGCCAGCACAACCGCGACGGCGCCGATCAGGGCCGCGGTAACGAAGGCGGCATGCACGCCGGGCATGTCCGGTGCGCCCCCCGAGACGGACGCCTTGGCCATCACCGTGACGAACAACGCGGTACCCGCCGCGCCGGCGACCTGTTGCAGCGTCGTCATGATGGCGCTGCCGTGGGAGTACAGCCGATCGGGCAGTGCGCTGAGCGCGTCGGTCATCAGCGGGGTGAACATCATCGACAGGCCCACCATCATGATCGTCTGCAGCACAACGAGTTCCCAGATCGGCGTGGCGGCCGACAGCATCGCGAACCCGCACAGCGACAGGAACAGCATGACCGAACCGGGCACGACAAGCCGTCGGGCACCGTGCCGGTCGTACACCCGCCCGACCAACGGCCCCGCCAGTCCCATCAGCAGACCTCCCGGCAGGCTGGTGAAGCCGGCCACCAGTGCGCTCTCGCCCAGCACGTCCTGCACGTAGAGCGGCACCATGATGATCGCGCCGAACAGCCCGGTGAACCCGATGACCACCAAACCCACCGACACCGAGAACCGCCGGTACGTGAACGGTCGCAGATCGAGGAACGCGCGGTCGTCGCGTTGCAACTGCAGTTGTCGCGCGCCGAACAGCACCATCGCGACCGCGCCGGCAGACAGCGGGACCCACGCCGGTACGGCCTGACCGCCCTGGCCGGACGCACCCAGTTCCGAGAGCCCGAACACCAAGCCCGCGAACGCGAACGCCGACAGGGGCACCGAGACGGGGTCGATCCGGGTGGGCTGTTCCCGCTCGTCGGGGACACGGAGCCACACCCATCCGGCGAGCAGCCCGAGCAGGGCGATGGGCAGCACGATCCAGAACATCCAGCGCCAGTTCAACGAACCCAGAATGAATCCGGACAGGGTGGGCCCCACCGCGGGCGCGACAGCGATGACGATCGAGATCGTGCCCATGGTCTGACCCCGGCGTTCGGCGGGGATCAGCTTCATCACCGTCGTCATCAGCAGCGGCACCATGACTGCGGTGCCGCAGGCCTGCACGATGCGGCCGCCCAGCAGCACGGCAAAACCCGGGGCCAGGGCGGAGACCAGCGTGCCCGCACAGAACAGTGACATCGAGGCCACGAAGATTGCCCGCACCGGGAAGCGCTGCAACAGCGAACCCGACATCGGGATCACCACGGCCATGGTCAGCAGGAAGCCACTGGTCAGCCATTGCGCGGTGCGGGCGGCGATCTCCAGATCGACGATCAGCACCGGCAGCGCGACGCTCATGATCGTCTCGTTGAGGATCATCACGAATGCGGAGAACACCAGCAGAGCGATGATGACGCCTGCGCTCGGCGGTGCCTTCGGCTGGGCGGATGTTCGGATACTCACGCACTCTCCCTGGGTGTCTGCACTTTGGTTAGTGCGGCTACCCAGGGTAGGCGCGACACGGTGGTCGGGAAAATCGAATATTCGGCTCGAGGTCCGCGTGCAATCGGTCGTTGCGGGGTACACCGCCTCATCACCGCATCGGTCGGCACGGAGGCAGGTATGACGTCGGAGGCAGTAGCGCAGGCACCGGAGGGCGCGCCGCCCGAGGGCAAGCTCGCACGCAAGATCACCGGTCCGCTGCTCTTTCTTTTCATCCTCGGCGATGTGCTGGGCGCGGGGATCTACGCGTTGATGGGTGTATTGGCCGGTGAGGTCGGCGGCGCGTTGTGGGCGCCGCTGCTGGCGGCGCTACTGCTGGCGCTGCTGACGGCGGGGTCGTACGCCGAACTGGTGACCAAGTACCCGAAGGCCGGTGGCGCGGCGGTCTTCGCGGAGCGTGCTTTTCGGCGTCCGCTGGTGTCTTTCCTGGTGGGGTTCTGCATGCTGGCTGCCGGTGTGACCAGCGCGGCCGGACTGGCCCTGGCCTTCGCCGGCGACTACCTCGCCACGTTCATCGATGTACCGGCGGTGCCGGCCGCCATCGTGTTTCTCGGGCTCGTGGCTGCGCTCAACGCCCGCGGGATCAGCGAGTCGATGAAGAGCAATGTCGTGCTGACCGTCATCGAGTTGACCGGCCTGCTCATCGTGATCGTCGCGGGTGCGGTGATGGTCGGCCGGGGCGGCGGCGACATCGGACGGGTGGTCGAGTTCCCCGCGGACTCGACCCCGGCGCTGGCCATCCTGGGCGGTGCGATCATCGCCTACTACTCGTTCGTGGGTTTCGAGACCTCGGCCAATGTCGTTGAGGAGATCCGCAATCCGAGCAAGATCTACCCCAGGGCACTGTTCGCGTCGCTGATCACCGCGGGCGTCATCTACGTTCTTGTCGGCCTCGCGAGTGCCGCGGTGCTGTCCCCCGATGAATTGTCCCAGTCCAGCGGTCCACTGCTCGACGTCGTCTCGGCGTCCGGTCTGGGTGTGCCCGCGTGGGCGTTCAGCGCCATCGCCCTGGTGGCGGTGGCCAACGGCGCGCTGCTCACCATGATCATGTCCAGCCGTCTGGCCTTCGGCATGGCAGAGCACGGCCTCCTGCCACGGCAGTTGAGTTATGTTCTGCCGCAACGCCGCACACCGTGGGTCGCGATCGTGAGTACGACCGTGGTGGCGATGCTGCTCACCCTCGTCGGTGACCTGTCGACGCTGGCCGAGACGGTGGTCTTGCTGCTGTTGTTCGTGTTCATCTCGACCAACGTCGCGGTCCTGGTGTTGCGGCGTGACACCGTCGACCATCCGCACTTTCGGGTGTGGACCGCCGTGCCGGTACTGGGCGTGGCGTCATGCCTGCTGCTGTTGACCCAGCAGTCCGCGAAGGTCTGGCTGTTCGCGGCCATCCTGCTCGTGGTCGGTGCGGTGCTCTTCCTGGTGACCCGCCGCCTCCGCGCCTCTCAGGTGTTCAGCGACCACACCGCGTAGTTCAGTGCCGTCGCAAAGAGCACCCATCCGAGGTAGGGAATCAGCATCGCTGCGGCCACCCGGTTGACCTTCCAGAACAGCGCGATCGTGACGACGACGGCGATATCGAGAAGGACGATGTCGAACAGTGCCAGGCCGCGCCAACCGAGTCCGAAGAACAACGGTGACCAGACCAGGTTCAGCACGAGTTGCACGCCGTAGGCGATGATCGCCGGGTTGCTCCACTGCGGGCCCGCCCGCCAGACCAGCCAGGCCGCTAACGCCATCAGCACGTACAGGGCGGTCCACACCGGGCCGAACAGGAACGACGGTGGGGCCCAATCGGGTTGGGTCAGCTTTCGGTAATCGGACGCGGCGTCGGCAGATGCGAGTCCGCCCAGAGTGGCGACCAGGGCGACGGCGAGCAGCGAGACGACAAGTGCGGGAAAGTGTTGGGATCGGCCTGTGGTCGTGGTCTCGGAGGTCATCGGCATCCATTCTGCGGTCGGGGCTCTCCTATATTGTTCAGCCTGCTGAGTAAATTGCAAATGGCGTACCTGCCGAACGAAGGAGCATCGCCGATGGATGGCGTGGACCGATGGCCCACGGGCCGGCTGCTCTCGATGGCGGCCCGGCTCGTTGAGCAGTCCTGGGAGCACGTCCTGCGCGAGTACGACCTGTCCAGTGCGGGGTTGGTCGTCCTGCATGTGGTGGCGTCCGGTCCGGCCACCCAGCGCGAGATCGCCCAGGCCTGCCGGGTGACCGATCAGACCGCCAGTCGCACCATCGAACGGCTCGAACGCCTGGGGTACGTCAGCCGCCAGACCGATCCGCGCGATGAACGACGCAAATCGGTCACGGGCACATCAGCCGGTGTCCGGGTGTATGAGGCGTTGCTCGACCGCGAGCAGAACGACCCCGCCCTGATCGCTGCGATCGGGGACGACGAACCGGCGCTCCGCCGGCTGCTTCTCAACGTGATCCGAACGCAGCAGAGTCCGGGGCGTTCGATCACCTGACGGCTGCGTGATACCGGTGGCGGGCAGCCAGCGCGAGTTCCATCTCGGCCAGCAGCGGGTCGAGGAACTCCTTGCGGTACTCACCATCGCCGACGGCGCGCACGCTGACATACATGAAGGTCAATGCGCTCAGCAGTGCCGTGACGTGTAGGTGCGCGACGGATACGGGCAGGGTGAAGTCGAACCAGACACTCTGGGCCGGAGCACCATTGGTGAGCTTGTCCGACACCGCGGGGTTCAGCACGATCAGGCCCATCGTGAAGAACACCGCCCCGGTGACGGCAGCGAGCAGCAGCATCTGTGTGATCTGCGAAATAATCACCACGATAGCCAGATTCAGTCGCTCACCGAACCTCAGCGGCGGCGGCTCGGCGCGCTCTGCCAGGTCGGCGAACGGTGTTGCTGCAAGACCGGCCATCGTGCGCTCCGTCATCGGCGCGGCCGTTACGGCGTCCAGCGCGTCGAGGATTCCCGAGACCAGGAAGGCCGCCGCGATCAGCGCCAAGAATCCTACGAGCAGGCTCATTCGAAGCGCGTCCAAGTCAGTGGCGATGGTCCAGACGAGGGTGTTGAAGAACACCAGGACCGTCAACAACACCACCGGAAGGGCGCGGACCATGAGGCGCCCTGCCGACCGCAGCTGAGTCAGCGTCACGCGTGCGGACCATCCGAGGATCGAGCCCACGCCGGTCCCGGTCGCGACCAGGATGAGCGCCACGATCAGCAGGTTGATGAGTGTGTCGGAGCCGGCGTCGAACCCGTCGTCTCCGTACCAGTCCGACGCCACCCCGACCGCGATGGCGACCACCGAAACGCCCCACCGGCCGCGCCCGGCAGGCAGCCGCGAGGCGCTATAGCCCGCCAGCGCCGTTGCTACCGGAAGGCTCGCAAGTACAGCCAAGGTCAGCCATTGCGACGGTGACGGATCGGCGTCGATCTCGATGTCGTCATCGCCTGACGCCACCGTCGCCACCAGGCTCAACACCATGAGTACCGCCCACCCGACCAGAGCGGGGGCCGACCTGGGCACAATCTCCCGCCACCGGGCGCGTGGCGGCACGGCCGACGGGAGTCCGCGCCGCAGAAACCAGCGATCGGCTTCCTGCATCGCAGCTGAATCCGGCATGCGTCCAAAACTAACGGGCCGAACCCCCATTAGTGTTGAGGTCCCCACCGGAAGGATGTTCGCGGATGCCCCACAAGCTCATGCGTCTTCTCGCGGGGCCAGCTGCCGCCCTTCTGGGTGCAATGACTCCGACTGCCGCGGGAGCCGAACCATTGCGCGAACAGCTCATCATCGTGGAGGCACCGCAGGCCGATTCGGCCATCGGCACCCTCACCGCCTATGAGCGGACGGGAACCGAATGGCGCACCGTCCTCGGACCCACCCACGCCGATCTCGGTGAACTCGGCGTGGGCGAGGCCCAGGACGATGTCTTCCGCACTCCGGTCGGCACTTTCCCGCTCGGCATGTCCTTCGGGCGCGAGCCCGATCCCGGAACCGCCATGCCCTATACGCAGGTGAACGGCTGGGATTGGTGGGACGAGGACGTGGACTCCCCCACCTACAACACCCTCGTGCGGTCGCAGGCCAAGCCTTCCGAGGACGCCGAGAACCTCGGCCACTCCGGCGAGATCTACGACTACGCCGTTCTCGTCGACCACAATCCGCAGCGGATCCCCGGCCGTTCGGCGGGCATCTTCGTGCACGTCACCGATGGCGAACCGACCTGGGGTTGTGTCGCCATCGAACGCGAGCAGATGCGCACGTTGCTCCGATGGCTCGATCCGGCTGCCGCACCGCGCATCACCGTCGGTATCGGACGTCAGGTGCCGCCGGCTGGTTGAGTGCCAACGCTGCGGATCACTCGGGAGGCTGCGGTACCGAGGGGCAGTCGGTAACCGTCTGAACCCTGTCTTGCCCGACGCCGACTATCTTGAGCACGGTGGCACGGCACGAACGCGAGGGTGAACCGGCCGACGACGCGGACCGCGGTCGTCGGCCGGGCCGTCCCGCGCGGATCAACCGGGAACTGATCCTGGCCGCCGCGCGTCGTCTACCGCCACGCGCGCTGACCATGCAGGCGGTGGCCGACGCGTTAGGTGTGGACCGCAAGGCCCTGCACCGGTATGTCGGCGACAAGGACGGGTTGCTGGAGTTGGTGGTGGCAGACCTGTTCGACGCAGAGCTCAATCGTGTCGAGGTCCCCGAAGGGATCCGGTGGCAGGATCTACTCGCCATCTACGCGACCGCAATCCGCGATGGCATTGTCCGAAGCGGTTCGGTACAAACCCACTATCGGCTCAGCGGACCCGGAGGACCGGCGAGTTTGGCGCTGGCAGAGCGCGTGCTCCGCGCCTTGGTGCAAGCGGGGTTCGACCTGGACACTGCCGGCGGAATCCTCACCTTCGTCGGTGACATCGCCTTCTCGGCGGCACGCGACGCCATCATCTCCGCCGACGTCCGCGAGCATCCGCAGGTGCCCGAGGTGGCTGATGCGTTGAGCAATCTGCCGGTGACAGAGTTTCCCCTGCTGCGCGAGGTGACCGGAACTCAGCGAAACCGTTTGCCGGATCGTGACTTTGACCTTGCCCTGCGCATCCTGGTCGGTGGCCTCGAAGCGCTACTTGTCGCCGCGGACTAGCCCCTTGAGCTGCACCACGCCCAGATCGAAGTCCGTGAGCACTCCGGCTTTGGCCTGCACCACAGCCGGAATGGTGTTCGCGGCGTCCATCGCCGTCCATACATAGCCCGGGTGAGTGCGGCTGCCATCGGCCGCGACACCGCCCTCAAGCGTCAGTTCCGTGGGCGGTTCGCCCTCGATCACCAACCGGTAGCGGGTCGCACCGAACTGGAAGTCCGGCCCCACGACACGGTCACCCATCGTGTACATCGCGTGGAAGACGACCAGTGGTTCGCCGTCCACGAACGCGGTCCACTGGTGGTGCTGCGCGGCGACGGTGCCCTTTCGGATGGTGCCCGACATCTCGGGCATGTCGGTGCCCCGGTCGCCGGAGTAGGCGACGTCTTCGGTCGCTTCTGTAACGGCCACCTCGTGCGTGATCTGATCGATCTGCTTGCCGAGCCCCTCGACGATCTCCGTCATGCTCTGCGCGAAGTACGGGGTCGATGCGGCCAGCAGCGAAGTCGCCGAGGCGAACTCGGCCGGCTCCTGCCCCATACCCATCAGTAGGAGGTACTTGGAGGGGTCGGTACCGAAGTCGACGACCTCGTACACGTGGATCGTGCTGATACTGCTCGACAGCCGCGCAAGTGTCAGCGCGAGGAGATCGCCCGCGAACCCCGGATGGACGCCGCCACCGTGAAAGGATGCGTTGCCTTCCGAGCAGGCCGCCTCGATGCGGTCGAAATCGTCACCGGTGAACTCGGTTCGATAGAACGGCCCGCTGGTCGACACGACATTCTTGCCCGATCGCAACAGCCGGCACACAGCCTCGACGTCCAGCCAGATCGGGGCGTAGAGCACACAATCAGCATCGAGTCCCACGATTGCGTCGATGTCATCGGTGGTCGGCACACCGATGGGGCCGATGCCGGCGATCTCGCCGGCGTCCATGCCAACTTTGCCGGCGTCGAAGACAAGGACACCGGCCAGGTCGAAAAACGGGTTTCTGGCGAAGTGCCGGATCGCCGCCTTGCCGACATTGCCTGTCGCCCATTGGATCACGCGATAGCAGTCTCGTGCTTCAAGCGTGCCCACAGTGTGTAACCCCGATCTGCCGCATCCGTGGACCATTTAGTCCCGTGCGGGACAATCTAGCACGGGAGCGTCGGGATGGGCAGGGGTTTGCGCTCTCACACCGACAGCTGGGGGAAGGCCTCGCGTAGTGCCGCCACGGCCTCCTCGCCTCCCTCACATCGCACGCGCCTGACTGCCGCCCTGCGTCGCGGGGCGGTCGACGCAAGCCGGGCCATCACCAGGTCGTCGGCACTCGCCGTCACCACGACGTCGGGAGCACCGTCCGCGGCCGCCAGACGTCCATGGTCCACCGAGAACTCGAAGACGCGGTCGTCGATGTCGATGCGGTAGGACGCGCGCAGGTCGCCGGCGCCATCCGGGTCGAAGCCCAGGAGCAGGCCGGTGAGGAATCCGGTCAGCGGCGTCCGCTGCGGGTCATCGAGGTCGACCTGATCCATCCCGAACTCGGCGATGGCCTTCACCACGGGGACGGTCTTTTGCCAGCCGAGGTCACTGAGCGCGTACACCGTCCGCGCGATCGGTGCAGGCAGGTCGATACGCGAGACCAGGCCCGCTTCCTCCAGCGCGCGCAGCCTGTCCGCCAGCAGATTGGTGGCGATGCCCGCAAGCTCGGCGCGCAGATCACTGTAACGGCGCGGCCCACCCATCAACTCGCGCAAGATGAGTAACGTCCATCGTTCGCCGAGGACATCCAAACCCAGTGCTACAGGACAATTCTGGCGGTAGGTCTTCGGCGCGGACACGGGCCGATCATACGCTCGTCAGCCTATGTGGGTAAGTCTCATCTATTCGGTTGCCGACATCATCCATTTGGGCATGTTTCTAGTAGAGTCACTTGATTTTCTTGTCTCTACTGTGGATCATCACTGTTGACGACGAAGGAGGCCTTATGGCCAAACCCAACAAGCTCGAAGACCATCCGAATGTGATCGCGGTGCGGCAGCGCGATCACGCCAGAATCCCCGCCCAACCGCTCGACGAGTCCTGGCTGCGTCAACTGTGTCTGGACGCAGGCGCCGACGACGTGGGTTTCGTACACATCGATCGCCCTGAAATCGCGGATCAACGACCGGATCTCAACGCGGCACTCCCGGGTGTCAAAGTGCTGATCAGCTATGTCTGTCGCATGAACCGGGAGAGCATTCGCACCCCGGCGCGCTCGGTGGCCAACCTCGAGTTCCACCACACCGGCGACCACTGCGACGATGTCGGCCGCACCGTGGCGAGCAAGCTGGAAGCGATGGGTGTCCGCGCGATCAACCCCTCCATGGGATTCCCCATGGAAATGAACAACTTTCCCCGCAAAACATGGGTCGTCAGCCACAAGCCGGTGGCGGTGGCGGCGGGCCTGGGAAAGATGGGGATTCACCGCAACGTCATCCACCCCACCTTCGGGAACTTCATCCTGCTCGGCACCGTGCTCATCGACGCGGAGGTCAGCGACTACTCCGCACCGATCACCTACAACCCGTGCCTGGAATGCAAACTCTGCGTCACCGCCTGCCCCACCGGAGCGATCGCCGCCGACGGACACTTCGACTTCTCGGCCTGCTACAGCCACAACTACCGCGAGTTCATGGGCGGCTTCACCGACTTCATCGAGGACGTCGCCGACAGCAAGGATGCAGGCGACTTCCGTTCGAAGGTCACCGCCAACGAGTCGGCGTCCATGTGGCAGAGCTTGTCCTTCGGCGCCAACTACAAGGCCGCCTATTGCATGTCGGTGTGCCCCGCCGGCGAGGACGTCCTGGGGCCCTGGCTCGATGACCGCAAGAAGCACCTCACCGACGTGGTACGCCCCTTACAAGCCAAAGAAGAACCCGTGTACGTCATCGAAGGATCCGACGCCGAAGAGTTCGTGACGAAGCGCTATCCACACAAGACGGTGCGTCATGTCGGTCAGACGTTGCGGGCCACGAGCATCGACGGTCTGGTCGAAGGCCTGCCGATCATCTTTCAGCGCGAGCAGGCGAAAGGCGTATCGGCGCGCTACCACTTCACCTTCACCGGGTCCGAGCCGCGCAAGATCACGGTGACGATCGGGGACCGAGAACTCGATGTCGCCGAGGGGCACCACGGTGCGCCCGACATCCACGTCACCGTCGACTCGGACACCTGGATCCGTTTCCTGAACAAACAAGCGTCCCTGCCCTGGGCGCTGGTGCGCCGCCGCATCACGATCAAGGGTTCACCCCTGCTCCTGCGCACTTTCGCGCGCTGCTTCCCCACCTGAGTGCGCGCGCAGCCGTTCCCACATCGACCACCGCGGACAAGGAGAGCCGGACATGAACATGTTCTTCGTCGACACCGAGCACGACCTCGTGGTGCAGAGCAAGTCAGTGGTCGCAGACGATGTCGTCATGCTGACCTTGCGCGATCCGCACGGTCGACCGGCACCCACGTGGAAGCCGGGCGCCCACATCGACCTCGTGCTGGACGAGGGGCTGGTCAGGCAGTACTCGCTGTGCGGGGATCCCGCAGATCGATCCAGCCTGCAGGTCTCGGTGCTGCGGTCGCCCGACAGCCGTGGCGGATCGCGCCAGGTGCACGACGAACTGGTCGAAGGCCAGCAGATCCATATTCGCGGGCCACGCAACAACTTCGAGTTCGTCAGAGCGAGGCGCTACCTGTTCATCGCCGGTGGGATCGGGATCACCCCGATGCTCCCGATGATCGCGGCGGCCCACGCACAGCGAGCCGACTGGCGCCTGGTCTACGCGGGTCGCACCCGAGCGTCGATGGCGTTCCGCGAGGGATTGCAGCGCACCTACGGCAAGCGGGTGCAGATACGTCCGGCCGATGAGTACGGACGCCTGGATCTCACGTCGCTGCTCGGGCGCCCGAAGAAGCGGACTGCGGTGTACTGCTGCGGTCCGGAACCCCTGCTCAACGCCGTCGAATCCGCCAGCGCGAACTGGCCGGAAGGGGCACTACACCTGGAGCGCTTCGCGCCGAAGACAAGCCAGGGCACCGATACCGACCGCACATTCGAAGTCGAACTCTCCCTATCCGGCGAGACGGTGACGGTGCACGCGGACATATCCATCCTCGATGCCGTCGAAGACGCGGGAGTGCCGATGATGTCCTCATGCGAAGAGGGCGTCTGCGGCACCTGCGAGACAACAGTGTTGTCCGGGTCGGTCGATCACCGCGACTCGATTCTCAACGCCACCGAACGCGAGGCCGGTGACACGATGATGATCTGCGTCTCCCGCGCACGTGGTGACCGGCTGGTCCTCGAACTCTAGGCCGGACCGGCCTCGATGTCCGACGCCGATACCGAATGACCTGCACCACAGCGAATTTCGACATCGATCGGCGCGCCGCACTCCGCGTGTGTCAGCTTGACCCGTCCTCCATCGGCGCGGACCCAGCGGTCACCCCAGCGCATCAAGGCCAGCAGCGCAGGCCCGAAGTCCTCGCCCTTCTCGGTGAGGTGGTACTCCTCGCGGCCGCGCTGGCCGGGTTCGTGGTACGGCCGCTTCTCCAGCAGCCCCTCCTCCACGAGCTCCCTCAGCCGGGTGGCGGTGATCTTCTCGCTGAGCTTGGCCCGCCGGGAGAACTCCTCAAACCGGTGCGCGCCGTAGAACGCCTCCCGCAACAGCAACAGGCTGGCGCGTCGCCCGACGACATCCAGCGCCGCCGCAACGGAGCAACCGTCCGCCGACCAGGCATCACGGTCGGTGAGCCGGCCGGTGAGTGTCATGGAGGTCATAACGGCCATGGTGCCAGCTGACTTGCCTTCAGTAAAGTCAGACGCCTAGGGTCTGACTAGACAAAGGCACAGCCAGAGGGTGTGGCTCGAGCACAGGAGATCGCGTGACCGCTGGAACACCGACCGCAACCGCGGTCGACGCCGACCCACAACTGCAGGCGGCCGTTCCGCGTCCCGATGTGCTCGGCGCAGCGCGTCGCCCCGGGTTGCGGTTGTCGCAGGTACTTCAGACCCTGGCCCAGGGATACTCCGATCGTCCGGCACTGGGCACCAGGGACCGCGAGACGGTCCGCGACGAAGCCGCCGGTAGCAGCGCCACCCGATTACTCCCCGCGTTCACCACCGTGTCCTACGGCGAGCTCTGGTCCGATGTCCGCGCCGTCGCCGGCGCGTGGCACCACGACCACCGTGATCCCATCCGGCCGGGTGATTTCGTGGCGGCCATCGGTTTCTCCAGCGCCGACTACCTCACGATTGACTTGGTGTGCGGCTACCTGGGGCTGGTGTCGATACCGCTGCAGCACAACGCCACGTCATCTCGGCTAGCACCCATCCTCGACGAGACCAGGCCGCGGGTACTCGCGACCGGTGCGGCCTATCTCGACCTGGCCGTGGAGTCGGCGCTCGGAGTGCGCGAATTGTCACGGATGGTCGTCATGGATTACCGCGCCGATGATGTGCAGCACGCCGAAAGCCTGCAGCACGCCCGGGACACATTCTCGGCCGCGGGGATGGACGTCATCATCGAAACCCTGCCTGAGCTCATCGCGCGGGGCAAGAATGCCCCCGAGGCCCCGATCTACACCGATGGATCCGACGACCGGCTGGCGATGATCCTCTACACCTCCGGCAGCACCGGCACCCCTAAAGGTGCCATGTGGACCGAGCGGATGGTCGCCACGCTGTGGACGATTCCCACGAAATCGACCGAGTCGGCGGTGATCAACGTCAACTTCATGCCGCTCAACCACCTCGGAGGACGGCTGCCGCTGTCGGCGTCGTTCCAGACCGGCGGCACCAGCTACTTCGTCGCCGAGAGCGACCTGTCGACACTGTTCGAGGATTGGGCGCTGGCGCGACCCACCGACCTGGGCCTTGTTCCCCGTGTCGTGGACATGCTCTACCAGCGCTACCAACAGATCAGGGATCGACTGCTGGCGGGCGGCGCCGACCCTGACGTCGCCGAACAGCACGCCAAGACCGAGATCCGCGAAAAGCTGCTCGGCGGACGGGTTCTCGGTGGGTTCGTCAGTACTGCCCCGCTGGCCGCGGACATGCGATCGTTCCTGGAATCGACTCTGCAGGCCGACCTGGTGGACACCTACGGGTTGACCGAGATCGGCGCGGTCACCACCGACGGTTACGTGGTGCGGCCGCTGGTCATCGACTACAAGCTGATCGACGTCCCGGAGCTGGGCTATTTCAGCACCGACAAACCCCACCCTCGGGGCGAGCTGCTGGTCAAGAGCGCCGCCGCCATGTCCGGTTACTATAAGCGCCCCGAGCTCACCGCCGAGGTCTTCGACGCCGACGGCTATTACCGCACCGGCGATGTCGTGGCCGAGATCGCACCGGATCGGCTGGCCTATGTCGACCGCCGCAACAATGTCATCAAACTGTCCCAGGGTGAGTTCGTCGCAGTGGCCAATCTGGAAGCCATTTACGCCGGCGCCCCACTGATCCGGCAGATCTTCATCTACGGCAACAGCGAGCGCCCCGGCCTGCTTGCCGTCGTCGTCCCCACCGACGATGCGTTGGCCACCTACGGCGGGGCCAACGCCGAACTGAAGGCGGCCGTGCGGGCCGGACTCTCCAAGACGGCCCGCGAGGCCGATCTACAATCCTACGAGCTGCCGGTCGACTTCCTGCTCGACGCCGAGCCGTTCACCTCCGACAACGGGCTGCTCTCCGGAGTGGGAAAGCTGCTGCGCCCGAAGCTCAAGGAGCGGTACGCAGCCGAGCTCGAGCAGATGTACGAGCAGCTGGATGCCTCCCGGGCAGACGAGGTGCGGGCGCTGCGGGACGCGGCGCCCCACCAACCGACCGTCGACGTCGTCGTGCAGGCGGCCGCCGCACTGCTCGGCACACCCGTCGCAGAAGTCACCCCCGGTGATCGCTTCCTGGACCTGGGCGGCGACTCGCTGTCGGCGCTGACCTTCTCGAACCTGCTGTACGAACTGTTCGCCGTGGAGACTCCCGTGGGAGTACTGACCGGGCCGACAACGACTCTGGGCGACATTGCGGACTACCTCACGAGGGAGGCCGGGGACGGGCCGTCCGCCCCAACGGCGGCCAGTGTGCACGGATCGAGCACCGGCTCGATACACGCCACCGATCTCACTCTCGACAAGTTCCTGCCGAAACCCCTTCTGGCGGAGGCCGGTACGATGCCGCCACCCGAGGACTGCGCACCCGGCGTCGTTCTTTTGACCGGCGCCAACGGTTATCTGGGTAGATTCCTGGCGCTGGAGTGGCTGCAGCGGCTCTCAGAGACCGGTGGAACACTGATCTGCCTGCTGCGCGGCGCCGACGACGACTCCGCCCGGGCACGTCTGGAGGACGTCTTCGACAGCGGCGACGCCGGACTGCTCGAGCATTTCCGGACGCTGGCCGCCGCTCATCTTGAGGTCATCGCCGGCGACATCAGCGAGCCACTGTTCGGCCTCGACCCACACATCTGGGACGGCCTTGCTCAGCGGGTCGACCTCATCGTCCATCCGGCCGCCCTGGTCAACCACATGCTGCCGTACCGACAACTGTTCGGCCCCAACGTCAATGGAACGGCCGAGGTGATCCGGCTGGCACTCAGCACGCGGCTCAAACCCGTCAGCTACCTGTCCACGGTGTCGGTCGCGATGACCGTCGAGCCCGGACGCTTCGAGGAGGACGGTGACATCCGCGAGATCAGCCCGGTGCGACCGATCGACGACTCCTACGCCAACGGATACGGCAACAGCAAGTGGGCCGGCGAGGTATTGCTGCGCGAGGCCCACGACCTGTGCGGTCTGCCGGTGTCGGTGTTCCGTTCGGGAATGATCCTGGCCCACCGCCGCTACGCCGGTCAGCTCAACGTCCCCGACATGTTCACCCGCCTGGTCTACAGCCTGCTGGTCACCGGTCTGGCACCCCGATCCTTCTACGAGACGGGCCCTTCGGGGCAGCGTGCCCGTTCGCACTACGACGGTCTCCCCGTGGACTTCGTTGCCGAAGCGATCACCGCGCTCGCCACCGCGGCCGGTCCCGGTTTCCGGTCCTACGACGTGATGAACCCGCACGACGACGGTGTGTCCCTGGACGTGTTCGTGGACTGGATGATCGACGCCGGACAAGCCATCAACCGGGTAGCCGATTACGGTGACTGGCTCAACCGATTCGACACCGCGCTGCGTGCCCTCCCAGTCGCACAACGACAGCATTCGGTGCTTCCGTTGCTGACGGCCTACAGCCGACCGGAGCGGCCGGTGCTGGGTGCGCTCGCGCCCGCGGAGGTGTTCCGGCACGCCGTGCAGCAGCAGAACATCGAAGGCGCCGACGACATTCCACACCTGTCGCGACAACTGATCGAGAAGTACGTGTCGGATCTGTTCGCAACCGGCCTTCTCCCGCAACGCGGTTGACGTCGAGGCCACGACATGACCACCTCCGCCAACACCCGGCCGGGCGCCGTCCTGGTGATCACCTCATCGGCGGCCTTCCTGGCGACGCTCGATCTGTTCATCGTCAACATCGCCTTCCCCGCCATCAGCGCTGACTTCCCGGACGCCGACTTCGGCCAGATGTCCTGGGTGCTGAACAGCTATACCGTCGTCTTCGCCGCGGTACTGGCGCTGGCCGGCCGCCTCGCCGACCGCTACGGCCACCGACGGGTCTTTCTGATCGGACTGGCGATCTTCACCGCCGCGTCCGCGGCCTGCGCGCTCGCGCCCCACCTGTGGGCGCTGGTGGCCGCCAGGACCGTCCAAGGTGTCGGGGCGGCCCTGATCACACCGACCTCATTGTCGTTGCTGCTCAACGCCTGGCCCGCCGAACGGCGCGCCAAAGCGGTCGGCACCTGGGCGTCGGTGGGAGCGGTCGCTGCCGCTCTCGGTCCGCCGCTGGGCGGACTGCTCGTCGCCGCGGGCTGGCAATGGGTGTTCCTGGTCAACGTTCCCATCGGCATCCTCACCATGGTGGCCGCGGCTCGTGTCCTCCGCGAATCCGACATCACGGCGATCGGACGACCCGATCTGCTCGGCGCTGCTTTCCTGGTGCTCGGAGTCGGTGCGCTGGCCTTCGCGTTGGTCGAAGTGCCCGAGCGGGGCTGGGGCGCAACGCTGGTCGTCACTTCACTCGCCGTTTCGCTGGTGGGCATGACCGCGGTGGTGATCCGCTCGCGCCGCCATCCGGTGCCCGCGCTGGATCTCGCAGTGCTGCGTGTCCCCGAGTTCGCGCTGGCCACCGTCATGATGCTGGCCTTCTCGTGCGGATTCGCCGGGATGCTCCTGGTCAACGTGCTGTATCTCACCTCCACCTGGGGCTGGTCGGCTCAGGCCGCCGGTCTCGGCCTTGCGGCCGGCCCGGCCGTCGTTGTCGTCGTCGCCCGACAGGCGAATCGCCTGACGGCACGGCTGGGAATCGGAGCCGTCGCCACGCTGGGCGCCCTGAGCTTCACGGCCGGTGCGCTGTGGTGGCTGTGGCGGCTCGGGCCATCGGAGAACTATCTAGGCGGCCTGTTGCCCGGTCAGCTGCTGACCGGCCTGGGAGTCGGGCTGATCCTGCCGACCCTGTCTTCGGTCGTGGGGTCCGCGCTGCCGGCACCACGCTGGGGTTCGGGTTCGTCGCTGATCAACACCGCCCGGCAGGTCGGCTCGGTACTGGGCATCGCGCTGATCGTCACCGTGGTCGGGACGCACATCGCGAGCGCCCCCACGGAGTTCGCGTCCATCCGCTCCGGCTG